>JBBJOX010000067.1:0-7796 GCA_037724245.1 Thermomicrobiales bacterium
ACTGATGAACGAAATGCAGGCGCTGCATACCAAGCTCGGCGACGCGGGAGCTGTTATTCCCCAAACGGCCATCGATGACATAGAGAAGTTCAGTGCGGACATTAGCGTGCCGAGAGGAACGACGTGATTCGGACGAGAATCACTGATTTCCATCAGCGACTCAGCAGTAGTGATGGCAGGTTCGAGCTTCTGGTCATCGCTGTCACAGCGATTGCTCTGGTGCTCAGGCTTGTCGTCTGGCATCGCTCGTGGACACAAATCGATGAGCCTGCTTCTGTCCTTGCGATCGAAATGGTCGCGACAAAAGGGATTCCGCTCTTCCCGTCGAATGTTCTCTACCTTCAGGGGGCGTTCTTTTCGTATCTTGCCGCGCCGCTGGCCTGGTTTCTGGACGGCCACGCCCTATTGAACGCGGCCCAGTTGCTCTATCTCGGATTGGCCGTCACGCTGGTGCCGATCACGATGCTCTACACGCGGTACATCACATCGAGTCATCTCGCTACAACCCTGGTGGGAGTGTTCGTCGCCTGCGACCCGAACCTGATTGCCTGGTCGGTGGCGATCCGACCCTACGGCCTGCTCGCAGTCGAGACGATCCTGACGCTGTACTGCTTTACGCGAATCCTCGTCGAGGGGCAACAGGTACGCATCGCCGGAGTCCGGGCGCTGTACTGGTTGCCGGTACTGGCCACTATCGGCACGTTTACCCACATCGGGTATTGGTTGATCGCACCGGGAATAGCCCTTGTTGCTCTGGTTTGTTGGGGTTCGCGGTTGCAATCGGTGAGCCGAAGCATCCTGATTTGCTCGATCTTGCCGTTGGCAGCTCCTGTCGCCTTCGTGCTGCTCGGGAAATATGTCGGCGTCGGCAATGGCACGGGCGGCCAGACCTCAAAAGAAACTGTCATGGGGAGCCATCTCTTCAGTTTCGAACGGCTGATCGATGCACCAGCGATTCGCTGGAGCAGCTGGACCAGCAACTTTATTGCCGGTTCATTCCACGAGTCACTTCCATCCATCATCGTCCTCTGCAGTGGAGTTCTGACCCTGCGTGCGATCTCGGGTGATCGCACCGTCGAAAGTCCTGCAGCCGCGACGTTACTGGTGACACATTGGACGATGATCCTGATGGTCGTCACTCTGGTCGTGTACGATGCTCAACCGCGCTATCTGCTCCATTCCTTGCCGCTCGGTTACATCGTCATCGGTTGGTCCGTCGCGATCGTCTGGGAATCTGTCAGGCGGCACGATCTGGTTCCCCGATCAGTGATACGAGGCGGATTGGCATTTCTGATCATCCTGCCGACGCTTGCGAACTCGGTGACGGCGGCCGACTGGCAGCTGGATCGACCAGGATACGACGCTGATTACTGGGAGATCACGGCCTGGGTCGGCGAGCACTACGAAGACGGGCAGTTCATCATCACGTCACTCCCACCGGCGGCCTGGTTCTGGTTTCCGGAGTCGACGATCGACAACCAAACCTACTTCCTGGCCGGTCCTGAAAGCCGGGCTCGCTCCCGACGTTACATCAAGACCACGTCCGACGGTGAGGCTTCGGAGTACTGGTTGGGAATACCGCCGATAACCTCGGTGAAATCACTCTGTTCGATCCTCAAGGATGGAGCGGGGAAGACATGGCTGATTACTGACGCTGCGCGGCTCAAGGCATCCTGGGCGTACAGGGGCGAGATGGCCGAGCTGATTCTGGCGACGACGCTGGTGGTCCATCAAGGTCCCGACGGTTCCCAGGCACGGTTTGTCCGTCCGATTTCGGATTGGAACCTGAAAGTGACTGCCGAATGTATCTTCCTCAACACGTGATCACCGGCGATCAAACCAGTCCCATCTTGCGATGGGCGCAGAGTTCGTCATTGTCGTAGCCCCCGAACCGGTAGTCGAGTGCTGAGATCGCCACACCGTCATGCTGACGCAGGAAGCATCCCCCGGCGAAGCCGGTCCGTGGGAGTGGCCGATCGAAGTCGACTGCGGATACCCGGTAACCGAGGTTGGCTGGAGGACGACTCCGGCAGAGACAAGCTCTGCGCCTACCTCGATCGAGCCAAAGGCTTTGGTGACGCAGGCTGCGGTTCACCTCTACGACTGCTCACGATAGGCGGGGCTCCCCGCTGACAGTGCGTAAACGGAAGTTTCGAGCTGGTGCAGCACGGCCGCTTCGTCGTCACGACTGGTGACCTCGATCGGCGAACCAAATCGCATTATCACCTGCCAGCGGTCGCCTTTCTCGTAGGAAAAGCCGACGGGAACCAGCGGAACCTCGATTCCGGATCGGGCAGCGATCGTGGCCAGACGTACCACGCCACGCTCGAATGGCAGGAACATGGAATCATCTGTTTTCAGGGTGTATCCCGGATCGACGTTGGGAAATCCTTCGGGGAACACGATCAGGATCCGACCTTCACGGAAGAGATTGAGCGCGTTCCTGATCACCGTGCGAAAGGCTCCCGCCGCCTGGGCATCGGTGATGCGGGACGGACCGCCCGGTCGCATCAGCACGGGCCATCTTGCGGCGAAACAGGCTCTGGCCAGTAGCATTCTGCTGGCCGGATTCCCCGCCCAGTCGCCTGCCACCAGCACGTGGCTGGGCCGATCCAGCGTTGCCAGCAGTGCGCACCCGTCGTACAGGTGGTGGTAGTGCCGTGAGGCAACGATTACCGGGCCGGTACGAGGCAGCAGATCCGCTCCCTCGACCACCAGTGACAGGTTCCGTTTGACCATGATCCGGCTGATCGCCCGCAGCGATCGCCATGGCATGTCAGGCATCCGGGGCCATGCGCATTTGCCTGAACGGCGTCAATACCCGGGAATCAAGGATGAAGAGCGCCGGAATCACGCCGAGAACGACCGCCAGCACCACCGGGAACCAGAGGCCAACACTTAGACTGAGCACCATCGCGAACCCCATGTTGACGATATAGACCGCCAACGGCAGCCGGACCGAAATGTGATCCGGGTTTGGCTCACGCTTCCAGAGAATGCGACTCAGCCCCATGTAAAGCAGACCAGTCACCGACCAGCCAATGAAATTCTTGATCGGCATTCCGAAGTAGGGTCCGGTTTCGTCCCAAACCCAGAACTGGATACTCAGCGATTCGTGCGCCATCGCTGGATCGAGCACGAGATCCCAGACGGTCAGGAACCAGACACCAAGGCCAATCGTCCAGGCCGTGTGGCGCTTCACGTTGAGCTTCTTCGCCAGCAAACTGCCAATCATGTATGAGGAAAGCCCCATGTAGAACCATGACAGCGGTATGGAATACGGCACGTGTCCGAGAACCTTGTACCCGAGAAAGTTCGTGTACTCGTAGTTGCCGAACGGCCAGCCTGTTCCGGTACCGAGCAGTTCCGATGTCAGCGACAGGGTGAAGGCAACAACAAAGAAGATTCCGACGAACCGCCGGCCGAGCGCGAGGCCGCCGACAACTAGCATCGCGATTGCTCCGAGGATGATGTGAATCGCCCCGGCGTATTCCATCGAGAAGTTGAAGACCCTGACTCCGTTTGGATCACCGGACCAGAGTTCGGGATTCGGCAGCATGACCAGAATGCCAATCAGGCCAAAGATCAGTGCCGTCAGGTGGGCGATGAAGAGCCAGGTCGGGAGCGATCCATTCTGCAAACGATTCATCGAGACTCTCCGGGAGTAAATATTCGTCCTCGCCACGTATGGCAGGGCAGGCGGGACATACGAAAAATACGCAGGATGACAGGCAGATCGGCAAGCGGAGACAACCAGTATGTCCATGGGCAGTGGCGATACGCCCGTGCCATCCCGGCCAATACCCCGATCCGGACAACCAGCAGTCCCAGATTGAGACTGTTCAGTGGACTCTGGCGACGCCCGCCTGCCAGAACGAGCCAGACCGGCAATGCCTGAACGAACAAGGCTTCGAGCAATCCGGGATCGACCGTCCTGTTCGAGAAACGATCGCGCATCGGTAACGATCGCGTCCAGTTATCCCAGGCATCGCGCCAGCCGGCATACATCTCGACTGACACCAGATCGTCGCTTTCGTAGAATCCAACGCGATTCCCGGCCGATGCAATGGCTCGCGCCAGCGTCACGTCTTCACAAACGGAGGTCGCGGCACCGGCAAAGGCACCGACAGCCATCAGTACTTCGCGACGAGCCAGGAAGCATTGACCGTTGGACTGAACCTGGGCCACCTTCCGCGTGGCGTGACCCGGAATGCCAAAACGATAGACCAGCGTCGCGAGCATGGCAGGATGGAACAGACCTTCTTTCGGACCGGAAAGATCCTGCTGCGTCGCGACACTCATCGCCGAAATGTCCTCGGCCTGGATGTGAACGAGCAATGAACGAACGAGATTCGCCTTCGGTCGTACATCGGCGTCGAGCGTCAGAACCCAGGGCACCCTTGGGTTCGATTGATCGAATCCAGCCTGCAACTGCCAGGCTTTGCCATTCAGATGCGATGGCACCGGCTCGGCTTCGATCAACCGGACCCGGGGATCGCGCCGCGCGAATTGCCGAACGAGGTCGCAGGTGCCATCGGTCGACCCGCCATCGATAACAAGAATTTCCGAAACCTCCGGCCCCTGGGCCAGAGCACCATCGAGGCACGGTGCCAACCGCTGTTCCTCGTTCAGTACCGGAATCAGAATGGAGACACTGCCTGCCTGAGGACCGGATACTTCGACCCGGTGAATCCGTTTGCCATGTGCTGTGGATGCCAGGCGAACCAGCACCCGAATCGCCAGAACGGCCTGCACGACGAAGAGGAGTACGGCACCGAACTGCCGTGCGGTGCGGATCATGCTGCCCCCCTTGTCACCGGAGACGGGGTCAGTCGGTCATCACTACCGAAATTTCTGGCGTCGGTTTGGAGTATCGTTGCCGCAGGAGTGTGATCGATCACAAACAACGCTCGATCCGACCAGGCAGTTTCAGCGCGATTCATCGAAGAATTGGCGCAGACCGGAGCAAACGTAACGTGGCACAACGCATCGTTGTCATCGGAAGTGGTTTTGGCGGACTTGCCGCGGCAGTTCGTCTCGCGGTTCGCGGTCATTCGGTGACCCTGGTCGAACAACGAGATCAACCGGGTGGCCGGGCCTACGTCTACCGGCAGGATGGTTTCACCTTCGATGGCGGACCTACCGTGATCACTGCTCCATGGCTGATCAACGACCTGTTCGAACTGGCCGGGAAGCGTGCCGAAGACTACGTGAAGCTGGTTCCGGTGGATCCGTTCTATCGCATCTTTTTTCCAGAAGGTCCGCATTTCGACTACTCCGGTGATGGCGACGAGATGCTGAGGTCGATCGCCGGGTTCAGTTCGCATCCGGAAGATGTCGACGGATACCGTGCCTTCATCGCCAAAACCGAGAAAATCTTCGACAAGGGATTTACCGAACTTGCGACGACGCCATTCCTCTCGTTCATGGACATGGTCAAGGTCGTGCCCGACCTGGTGAAGCTCGAGAGTTACCGCACGGTTCACGGATTCGTTTCGCGCTTCATCAAGGACGATCGACTGCGACAGGTGTTGTCGTTTCATCCGCTGCTGGTGGGAGGCAATCCCTTCCAGACAACCAGTATCTACGCGCTGATCCATCACCTGGAGCGAAAGTGGGGCGTCTGGTTTGCCATGGGTGGCACTGGTTCGATCGTTGATGGACTTGTCCGTCTCTTCGATGAACTCGGTGGCACCCTGATGCTGAATACGCCCGTCATGCAAATCCTGACGAACGATGGCAGGGCGACCGGCGTTGAACTCGAGGACGGATCGTTGCTTCCGGCCGACAGTGTTGTCTGCAATGCGGATGTCGCTGCTGCCTACCAGAAACTGCTGCCAAAGCAGGTTCGGCGCAAATACACCGATCGTCGTCTGGCCCGCACGCGCTACTCGATGTCGCTTGTGGTCATTTATTTCGGAACCGACCGACGCTACCGCGACGCGCCCGGCAACACACTGGCGCATCACAACATCATTCTCGGGCCGCGTTACAAGGATTTGCTGCAGGATATTTTTAGCAAGAAGGTGCTGGCGGATGATTTCTCGCTGTACCTGCACATGCCAACATTGACCGATCCATCGCTCGCGCCGGAGAACGGGGACGCTTTCTATGTGCTTGCCCCGGTGCCGCATCTCGGAGGCGATACCGATTGGGCTACGATGGCGAAACCCTATCGCGACCGGATCATGTCGTTTCTCGAAGAGCATTACCTGCCCGATCTGGGCCAGCACATTGTGTCCGAGCACATCATCGATCCGCGCCACTTCGAAACGGTTCTCGGAAGTTACGTAGGTTCCGCATTCTCGGTCGAACCGATCCTGACGCAATCTGCGTGGTTCCGACCGCACAACCGATCCGAGGAACTGCCCAATCTCTATTTCGTTGGTGCGGGAACGCACCCGGGAGCGGGACTTCCCGGTGTCCTGAGTTCCGCGAAGATCGTCGACGATTTGATCGCTGCGGTAGAGTCGGAAATCTGAGTTCTGACTGGTTCGGAATCCTGGCCGGGCGTCACCCATAGGTGCGTCTCTCGGGCTGAAACGGATCGGCGTGAATCGCACTGATTGGCTTGGTCGCGATCGCTTCGCCCGGATGGGTCGTTGGCAACACGGTCAGCCGGGCCGTCGATGGGCGTGGCGGAAACAGCGACATCCGCAGGAACGTGGCGCTGATACCGGGCAGTGCGAGAAATTTCTGCCTGGTTGTGCAGTGGGCCCGGGTACGGAACACGTCGTAATCAAGTGCCTCGATACAGTCGAGAATCCGCGAATACAATTCACTGGCGACAAGTGTCGTGAACCGACCGTACCGATCCAGCGACGGAATTCCCAGCTGGGCCTCCGCGTACAGTGCCCGTGCCCTGGCCACCTGAAACTGCATCAATTCCCGGAATTTGGCGCCGTGCTCTCCTGCCAGAATGGCTTCGGCGTCGCACCCGAACGCAGCTATATCATCGAGCGGCAAATAGAGCCGGCCAATGCTTGCATCTTCTCCCACATCCCGGAGGATATTGGTCAATTGCATGGCAATGCCGAGGTCCGCAGCCTGAGCCAGTGCACTTTCGTTCCGACAGCCGAGTATCGGAGCCACCATCAGACCGACAGTGCCGGCCACGCGATAGCAATACGTGTGGAGTTCGTCCCAGGTTTGGTAGCGTCTGATGTCGAGATCCATCCGCATGCCGGTGATCAGATCGTGAACCGGCGTAAGCGGAACACCGTACCGCTCTCGGCTCTCGGCGAACGCGAGTGCAACGGGATGGGTCGGTGTCTCGAGTTGCGCGGCCCAATCATCCAGCGACTGCCGGCATTCTTTGGCGCCCCGTTCCGGAGCGGCGTCGACGATATCGTCAGCAATGCGACAGTAGGCATAGGTCGCCAGCACTGCACGTTGCTGCCGTCTGGGCAAACACCGGCTCGCGAAATAGAATGTTCGTCCATGGTTCCGCGCAATGGCCTCGCACTCGAGATACATCGCATCGGGAACCGACCCCGCCGTCTCAGATCGCATGTCGTTGATATCCCTCATGCAATGCTGGTTGTGCACTGGCGTCCCACGGCCCGGGTGTCGACCCGAATGCAGTCGAAGCATCGGTCGAGACAGCCTGAATACGCGGTTCGGTAACGAGCCGAAACTGCTCTGTCGAATCCCTGACCATCAGTCCCACTCTGGAAAGATCATGCACAGTGCGTACGCCAGATGCAAACATGGCCAGTCGGAGTTCATCGACGATGATCGTCAGGGCGTCGACCGTAGCTTGTTCGCCAGCATCGGCAGCTTTCAGCAGCGGTCCG
>JBBJOX010000067.1:7806-11445 GCA_037724245.1 Thermomicrobiales bacterium
CAGCGCCAAGTGCCAAAACCTTGGCGGCATCGAGACCACTCTTCAAACCGCCGCTGGCCACGATCGGTGTTTGCGGTGCACCTTCACGTGCCATCTGCAGCGTTGTCGCTGTCGGAATACCCCATTCGGTAAATGTCTGACCCAGACGACGATCGTGCGCGTTGGCAGCGCGATGTCGCTCTACCGCGCTCCACGATGTGCCGCCTGCACCCGCAACGTCGATTGCCGCGACACCGGCATTGGCCAGACGCCGGGCGTCGGTCGACGAGATACCGAATCCGATTTCCTTGACGACAACCGGAACGTCCAGCGCTCGGCAGACGCTCGCAATCCGCGCCAGCAAGCCGCCAAAGTTACGATTGCCATCCGGCTGCAATGCTTCCTGCACGGGATTCAGATGGAGGATCAGCGCATCGGCTTCGATCATGTCTACGGCACGTCGACACTCGTCGATACCGTATCCGTTATTGAGTTGAACTGCCCCGAGATTGGCCAGCAACAGGATATCCGGTGCAACATCGCGCACCCGAAACGATTTGGCCAGCTCCGGGTTTTCCAGTGCGGCCCGTTGCGATCCGACGCCCATGGCGCAGCCGAGTTCCTGCGCCGCGACCGCCAGCCGGTGGTTGATTTCGCCACCACGCAGAACGCCGCCGGTCATCGATGAAATTAGGATCGGTGCCGCCAGCCACTTGCCGAGAAATGCTCGACCGGGATCAACATCCGTGTGATCCATTTCGGGAAGGCAGGAATGTACCAGCCGGTACTGCTCGAGTCCAGTGGAGGCGGGTGACTGGACATCGTGCTCCAGATTGATCGAGATGTGGTCGGCCTTGCGCTGCTCGATCGAGGTCGAACCAGTTCTGCGACTGGCGGAACGCCTGTTCCCGAATCTGGTCAGAACCCTTGGCAGCAACCCCGGCATACTCATTTCTGCTCCCGGACACCTTGTGCGCCAGTTGCACCACCCTCGCGTACTTCCATGTCTCCATGGCCCCGGGATCGTCCAAGTTCGTGTCGGAACGTATCCTCGAGGGAGGCGAACTGGAACTCGAAGTTCGCTTCACGCAAACGAGCCGGATCGACCGCCTGATCGACCAGCAGTAGTTCATCGGCCAGTTCGCCGGCAACAAGCCGCAGCATTGGGGCCGGCACCTTGAAGAATGCCGGTCGCCGCAGGACCTTGGCCAACGTCGAGGTGAAGACCTTGTTCGTAACGGGTTCTGGCGAGACCGCATTGACCGGACCCGACAACTGCTCGTTGCCGATTGCCTCGAGCAGAATCCCGAGCAGATCATCCAGCGCGATCCAGCTCATCGATTGCTTGCCACTGCCGAGCGGACCACCGCCGCCGAACAGAAATGCTTTCGAGATCAGCGGCAGCATCCCTCCGGAACCGGAGAACACCACGCCGAAACGAGGCAGCACAACCCGGATTCCGGCATCGGATGCGGGCTTCGTTGCAGCTTCCCACTGGAGACAGACTTTGGAGAGAAATCCCGATCCCGCCGGGCTTTCCTCAGTCAGGCGCACTCCCGGTGCATCGCCGTAGTAGCCGACTGCCGATGTCGAGACCAACACGCGTGGTGGTCGTTGCAATCCAGCCAGGGTTCGTGAGAGCAGCAACGTGCCATCGACCCGGCTCTTCAGGATCTGCTCCTTGCGCGATGCAGACCAGCGACCGCCAGCAATGGAGACTCCGGCCAAATGAATAACCGCATCCATCCCTTCGAGCTTGGCCGCGTCGATTTCGCCCTTGGCCGGGTTCCAGAGAATCTCGGTGGACGATCCGGATGGCTTCCGTGAAACGGGAAACACCTCGTGCCCACCCGATTGCAGAAAACTGACCAGCTGCTTGCCGACCAGGCCACTGGCACCGGTGACGGCGATCCGCAACGGCGTCTCGAACTGGAATCGTGCGTGCCGCTTCAGATCGCCCTGGGTTCGAAGATGTCGGTAGTTGAACAATTCTTCCAACTTCTGCTTTACCGGTCGCCCGGCCACAAGTGTTCCTGCACCGCCCATTGGCAGTGAATACGTAAGTTGATCATTCAGAATAGAATCCGCTGAGCCGTTGGCAATGAACTGGTGTTCATGCGTCCAGTCGCTAAACGGACCGTTCTGCTGCACATCAACGAAGCCAAGGCCCGTCTTTGGTGCTTCATGAACGATCGTCCACGGTATCCCTATCGGGCCGATTCCGAGTCGGAGCCGCTTGCCGTCACCTGGCTGCATCGTGCCCCGGGATTCGACGACACGAACATTGGCCCACGGAGGGGACAACCGATCGAACGCGCCATCGCGGGTATGCCAGGTGTAGAGCGCGTTTGCCGTTGCTCCGATTTGCGTCGTAAACGTAATTCTGGTGTTAGTCATTTTCAGTACCCTTTCGCCGCTCGAGCATCCATAGCCCTTGCTGGCGAGACGCCGGTCGAACGACCCGCCTCGCCCGGAGCTGCGTGACAACATGTGTATTGACCATCATGATGCTCCTGGTGAGGCTCCATAACTTCATGGTGTCATCTGTTCACCGATGGTAATCAGGGCAGACTATTGCCAATACCTAAATATATACCTTAAGTTTAGATTCGGCGTTCGTTCCATCGATCCCGAAGTTGTGTGTTTGAGTTATCAGGACTGCCAGAGCGTTGCGATGACAATCACATTGAAGGAACATCGACATTTGGAAAACGGTAATCGCGCTCAGTCCCAAAACCCGGATCAGCCGTACCTGCCTATCGGCGCGGTTGTCGCGCAACTTCGCCCCCAGTTTCCGGGCGTAACGCACTCCAGCCTTCGTTTTCTGGAGCGCCGGGGTCTGATTTCCTCGACTCGCACCGAAGGTCAGCATCGACTCTATTCCCCTCGCGAGATCGAACGCGTTCGCCAGATAAAACGCTGGCAGAGTCAGCGCCTCTCGCTTCGCGACATCGGGCACCGACTGGCAACACTCGATTCGTTGCCACCACCCCAACGCTTGGCCAGTGAGTTTCTGCAACTGGCGACATCGGGCGATGCAAATGGCGCCCGGAGTTCGATCATCGAGGCGTCCAAGGCTGGTCTGCCCCTGTCTCACCTCTTTGGTGAACTCCTGATCCCGGCACTTCAGGAAGTCGGGCACCGTTGGGAGAAGGGTGACCTGATGGTTGCCCAGGAAAAGGAAATTACCGAGATCACCCGCGAACTGATCAGCGCGTTGACGCTGGGCGACGGAACCGTGATCAAATCAGGTCCCCCGCTAGTAGCCGCCTGTGTCGAAGGCGAACAGCACGACCTCGGAATCCGGATGATTTGCGGACTGTTGCGTGCCGCCGGGTTCACCGTTCGTTTTCTGGGAGCCGATGTCGCGGCTGAGTACGTCCTGCAGGCGGTACAGCTTCATCGGCCGGTCGGCGTTCTGCTGTCGGCCAAACTCGACGCCCGTTCGAAGGCGGTGCAACGAACCATCGAGCTCCTGAAATCGGGAGCAGGCGACGAAGCTCCCGTCATCGTTGGCGGGCAGATCACCTTGACGCGGGCCGTCGCCGTCGAATCGTGGGGCGCGATTCCGGTGACCGCGCAGCAGCTCGACGACGCGATTTCCGCGATCACCGGAATCGTAGGTTCAGCCTTCCCCGAATCACGTCCCGATCTAGATGG
>JBBJOX010000068.1:0-11340 GCA_037724245.1 Thermomicrobiales bacterium
CCTGCAACCAGTCATCGTTTTCAGCGGGAGGCTGACACCCGAAGGATCGACATCTACCTTTACGATCACGGCATTCGTTCCCGGACTGATCAACGCGAATCAACCGGTAGGATAGTGAACATGACTGCGAGGCGGATTGTTCTGCTGGTCAATGGGCCGAATCTCAACACCCTGGGAACACGTGAGCCGGCGCTGTATGGATCGACGACCCTGCCGCAACTTGTGTCTGCGCTGGAATCGGAAGCCGCCGCCGCTGAGCCGCCAATCGAGATCCGTCACTGCCAGTCCAACCACGAGGGTGCGCTGCTCGATTTTCTGCACGAGCATGGCGGTGTCGCTTCCGGCGTCATTCTGAACGGCGGTGCGCTGACGCATTCCAGCTACGCATTGCGAGACGCTATCACCGCGATCGCGACGCCAATGATCGAGGTACATCTGACCAACATCCACGCTCGGGAAACGTTTCGCCATACCTCCGTTACGGCACCGGTCGCCGTCGGGCAGATCGCCGGACTCGGAGTTGCCGGCTATTCATTTGCGCTTGAATGGTTCCGCCGCCAGTTCGGAGCAGAAGGAACATCCCAGGAATGACACATCGACTCGAACGCGCCCGCGCCCTTCTGGATAACCTCGCCCTCGATGCCATTCTCGTCACCGATCCCAGCAATCGGCGGTACCTGAGCGGATTTACCGCCGACGACCACGGCGCGAACGAATCATCCGGATATCTGCTTATCGATCGGACCTCGGCGGTACTCTTCGGTTCACCGGTCAACACTCCATGGGCCGAATCCGAGGTTGTCGAGGGAATATCCGTTCGCAACTGGAAGCGACACGCTGCTGATTCCATCATCGATGCTGCGCGCGAAGGAGGCTGGCGGCGTCTGGGTTTCGAGGAATTCGTCACGCCAACCTCGGTCTACTTCTCGCTGACAGCTCCGGGTGTCGAAAATCTGGAGATTGTGCCAATCGGCACCAGTGTCGACGAACTTCGGGCCGTTAAGGATGCCGAGGAAATCGGATTCCTCGAACATGCGCTGCACCTCACTGATGTCGCGTTCATCGCTGCCGAGAAACAACTTCGGGCAGGCCAGACCGAGTTCGAGTTCGCCGAAATCGTCCGGGCCGAACTGCGAGCGGCGGGGAGTGAAGGTGAGGCGTTCGACACGATCGTCGCATCGGGTTTACACGCAGCCAAACCTCACCATTCACCAGGCGATCGCCGCATTGGTGAAGGCGAGCCGGTCATCGTTGACATGGGTGCCATGTACAAGGGGTATAACGGAGATTTGACTAGAACGATCTGGGTGGGTACACCCGATCCGAAACTGACTGAACTCTACGCGATCGTCGAAGAGGCGCAGAACTCGGCGCTGGCGGGAATCAAGAGTGGTGTGTCCGGATCACAGGCGGATGCCTACTGCCGCGACGTGTTCCGCTCACACGGCCTCGATCTGTACTTTGTACACTCTACCGGTCACGGGCTTGGCTTACGCGTCCACGAGGCGCCATCGGCAAGGCAGGGCGCGGATGCGATACTTCAGCCAGGCGAAGTGGTAACAGTTGAACCTGGCCTCTACGTACCTGGTTGGGGTGGCGTCCGCATTGAGGATGTCGTCGTCGTGACCGAAGATGGAAATCGCAACCTGACGGCAGCGCCGAAGTATGCGCCCGACAGAATAACCTAGTGATACGGAGTTAGACGTGATTGATACAGGTGATGTTCGCAAGGGAAGTACGCTCGATATCGATGGCAAGTTGGTCAAGGTTATCGATTTCTCGCACAACAAGCAGGGCCGAGGTTCCGCGCAGTTGCGAATGACATTGCGCGACCTCCGAACCGGTTCGAATACGCAGATGACGGTGATGGCGGGAACGAAATTCCAGGCTGTGCGTCTCGAACGCCAGCATGTCCAGTTCCTGTATCAGGAAAATGATCATTTCAATTTCATGGATACGGAAACGTTCGACCAGATGGTGCTCGACCGCACGACTGTCGAAGGCGTGGCTCCCTTCCTGAAAGAGAATGACGTTGTCGACCTGCTGACCTACGACGGCGAACCAATTGACATGGAGTTGCCCACGTCGGTCGTACTCCGGATCGCCCAAACCGATCCTGGATTCAAGGGTGACACCGCGACCGGCGGCACCAAACCAGCGACCCTCGAAACCGGACTCGTCGTCAACATTCCGCTCTTTCTGAGCGAGGGTGATCAGATCAAGGTCGACACTCGTTCCGGCGAATATATCGAGCGAGTCGGATAGAATCGGGGACACGACACTGGCGCAAGGCTTGTGTCGACCGTGTTGGGATTGGGATGTATGGCGACGAGTGACCTCGATATACGGCAGGACCAACCGATGAGTGCCACAACTGATCTCCTGATCGGCCATGTCCGCGAACTGATCGGCCTGATGAGCAAGGGTGGAATCTCCGAGCTCGATCTCTCCACCGGAGATGTGTCGATTCGTCTCCGCGGCAACAGTGGCGTTGTGCACCTGGCCAGCGGCTCGACGCAGATGGTCACGACGCCGAACATCGCCCTGCACGTCGAGCCCGAAGGACACATGATCTCTGCCCCGATGATCGGAACGTACTATGCCAGTCCTGCACCGGGTGAGTCTCCGTTCGTTCAAATCGGTGACGAAGTTGAGGTCGGGCAGGTGATTGGCATCATCGAAGCGATGAAGATCATGAACGAGATCATCGCGGATCGATCCGGGATCGTCACCGATATCCTGGTTGAAAATGCTCAGGCCGTTGAGTACGGATCGCCGTTAGTTCGCCTGATCGACCAGCCCAACCACTTCGCGTGACCGATCGTATTCTGCCTGTAGGAGTTGTTCTCAGGCGCATTCGGCAGGTGCTCGAGGGCGATTCTGTGCTGTCCGATGCCTGGGTCGAGGGAGAAGTCTCCAAGTTCCAGATCTGGAATTCCGGGCATGCCTATTTCACCCTCAAGGACGAATCTGGCGTCCTCGAAGGGATGATGTGGAAGACGAAAGTCAACCGGCAATCCTTCATTCCCAGAGTTGGTGACCAGGTCATCGTCAACGGAACCGTCACGATCTACGAAGCCCGCGGCCAGCTCCAGTTCGATGCCAACGTGTTTCAGCCAGCCGGCACCGGGTTGCTTCAGGCGCAGTTCGAAGCACTTCGACAGAAACTAGAAGCCGAGGGGCTTTTCGATCCATCGCGAAAGCGTCCTCTCCCCCGCTTCCCGAAGAAGATCGGCGTAGCAACCTCACCATCCGGAGCCGTCTGGCACGATATCCAGCGCGTGATCGAACGACGCTACCCCCTCGTTGAGCTGATTCTGGCTCCAACATTGGTGCAGGGCGAACAGGCGCCAAACGCAATCGTCGCGGCCATCAACCGATTGCTGGAACTGCCTGATCTCGATGTGATTATTGTCGGACGTGGTGGTGGTTCCATCGAGGACCTGTGGTGCTTCAATGATGAGCGCGTCGTTCGATCCCTGTTTTCATCTTCGGTGCCGATGATTTCCGCCGTCGGTCATGAAACCGACTTCACCCTCAGCGATTTCGTAGCCGATGTACGTGCCGCAACACCCTCGGCCGCGGCCGAACTCGTCGTTCCGGATATCAATCAGCTAATCCAGGAAGTCGAAGGCTATCGACTGACAGCCAAATCCTCGGTTCTGGCTGGCTTGCAGGAACGTTTGGCCGATGTTCAGTCCCTGGTTCAGCGTCTCAACCATATGTCCCCGATTCAGCAGCTGGTCGTTCAGCAGGCGCGGCTGGATTTCCTGACGTCACGTGCTGCGCAGACAATCGAGCGAAGCCTGACGTTGCAGGCATCGCGAATCGATCAGTTGCACGCGACGCTGACCGCGCTCGATCCGCAGGCCATGCTTCGTCGCGGCTATGCCCAGATCACCCGGGCGAACGATGGCAATCTCGTTTCCAGGGCCAGCCAGGCAGTTCCAGATGACCTGCTACGCGCCGAATTTGCCGATGGTACTCTCGATCTTGCTACCCTCAGCGTGACCATCCGTGATACTTCCGAACAGTCTCCGATCATGCAACGAGGACAATCGTGACAACCAGGAAATCAGCAAAACCAGCGAGCCCAGCCTCATTCGAAACCAATCTGGAAGAACTCGAGAACATCGTTGCCGAACTCGAGCAAGGCAATCTAGCGCTCGATGCATCGGTTGAGCGGTTTCGTAAGGCAAGCGAACTGGCCAATACCTGCAAAACCATGATCACCAAGGCCCGGCTGAGAGTGACTGAACTGCAAGCGGATCAATCCACAGCCGCGCCTTCAGACGAGGCTTCTGATGACGTCCCGTTCTAAAGGGCAAGGCGACAAGTCGTTTCTCGATTCGGGGAAACTTCCTGGTCCGCTATTGTCCACGCTGATCGAACGCTACCGCACTGCACCCGACCAATCGGTAACCGTAGCCGCAGGATATGGACGTGACGCCGCCGCGATCGAGGTAGGAGGCGAGACCTTGATCGTCAAAAGCGACCCCATTACTTTCGCCTCGGAGAGCGCCGCCCAGTATCTCGTGGCTGTCAATGCAAACGATATTGCCTGCATGGGTGGTACACCGCGCTGGATGACGGTGGTTGCCCTGCTTCCGGAACAGCTGACGACGCGTGCACACGTCGAGGAACTCTTTCGCGACTTGAAGCAGGCCTGTGATGATCTGGGTATTTCGATTCTCGGCGGTCACACCGAAGTCACAGTTGGCATCGATCGCCCATTGCTCATTGGAACAATGCTGGGCACGGCTGGTCCAGCCGGTGTCTTGGTTCCCGGTCAAGCGGTGGAAGGCGACGATATCTTCCTCACGCGTTGGGCCGGCATTGAAGGCACCGCGCTCCTCGCCCGCGAACGAACCGATCAACTGAGTCAGGCAATTGGTCCGGCCATGGTTCGATCAGCGGCCAAACTGCTCAGGTCCCCGGGAATATCTGTAGTCCGCGATGCTCAGGCACTTCGTAATCTGCCGGGACTCCATGCCATGCACGATCCTACCGAGGGAGGCGTCGCGACGGCGATCCACGAGATGGCCAAAGCTTCGAAGCTCGGCGCAGAGATTCTCGGTTCCGCCATTCCCGTTCTTCCCGAAACCAGGGCGATTGCAGACTTCTACGACATCGATCCTTTCGGTATGCTGGGATCGGGTGCGTTGCTTCTGGCGGTCGATCAGGCGTATCGTACGAATGTGCTGGCGACGGCCTCCGAAGCAGGTGTACCAATCGCTCACGTAGGGCGATTGACGTCGTACGATAGTGGCATGGTGATCATCCGTGAATCCGGAATCGAACCACTACCACGCTACGATCGCGACGAAATCACACGAGTCCTCTAACTGGAGTTCCACAATGACAGACCAGAAATCAGAAATTCTTTTCTACGGTCGGACCCGGTTTTGCCCGGATGTTGCACGATCCCGGGCCCGACTTACCGAGCTCAGCATCGAATGGAACGAGTTCGATATCGAAGCCGATGAAGACGCCGCTCAGCGGGCTGAAGCATTGACCGGATTCCGCCGGGTTCCCACCATCGTGATCGGCGACAAGGTATTGGTCGAACCGACCAATACTGCGCTGGACGAAGCACTGGTGGCAGCAGGCTACGACCTCACCGAAGACCAATGAGCAGCATTGGTATCGTTGCAGCATCGGCCAACGGCATGATCGGGCTACCGGCCGCGATCGAGGCGTTGCGCGCCGGCGGTTCCGCGATGGACGCGGTCATCGCCGGTACTCGTCCTGTCGAAGCCAACCCCGATGATCACTCTGTCGGCTACTCGGGCTTGCCGAATCTGCTGGGCGAGGTCGAACTCGATGCCAGCGTTATGGAGGGTACCGGCCTGCGGGCGGGATCGGTCGGAGCGTTGCAGGGATATCAGGACGCGGCAGAACTTGCCCGGCGCGTTATGGACGAGCTACCACACGTTCTGATTGCCGGACCGGGTGCGGCCAGGCTGGCAGAAGAGCTTGGCTTCGAACCCAAAAATCTTCTGACTCCCGAAGTTGAGGACATCTGGCGCAAGGGGCTCGAGGGCAGCAATGAGTCCTATGCCGGTCGTGGCGGCTACCTCGACAAAATCAGAGCCATTGTCGGGCAAACCGCGCGGGATCCTCAAAAAGTCATCATTGACGCGACTGAGCCGCCACACGGTACAGTCAACTTCATCGCGCGCGATCGATTCGGTCATATCGCCTGTGCCGTCAGTACCTCCGGGTGGGCCTGGAAGTACCCGGGACGGATGGGCGACTCCCCAATCATTGGTGCCGGCAATTACGCCGACGATCGTTGGGGTGCCGCCGCCTGCACGGGTCGTGGCGAAATGGCCCAACGCTGTGTCACCGCACACAGCGTCGTCACCTTCATGCGCTTCGGCCTGTCTCTTGAGGAAGCACTGACGATGGCGATGAAGGATCTCTCGCATCTGGACGATCCGTACAAGAGTGAAATGAACATCGTCGCCATGGACAAGGATGGCAATCCGGGCGGCGCTTCAACATTCGCTGGCAAAACATATGTGTTCATGCGGGAAGACATGGCCGAACCGGAGGAAGCAGAACGCCTCCACGTCGAAGTCGACGGCGTCGCCTCCGTCTAAGTGAAACGTCAAACGGTTCATTGACGGCGAATCCACGTTTTCGTTGACCTTTACACAACGAACGACCGCCAGAGGTTTTACCTCCGGCGGTCGCTCGTTGTCGTGTCGTTATTGAATCAGACGTCCTTCGTCAGTGACTCCAGGAACTCCGGGTTGCCACTGGTTTTGGCCAGGCGGCTGAGCAAAAGCTCGGTTCCTTCGTTGCCACCGAGCACCGAAACCATTCGGCGCATCGTCCAGACCTGACGAAGAGTGAAATCGTCGAGGAGCAGTTCTTCTCGTCGCGTACTGGAGCGCTGGATATCGATAGCCGGATAGATCCGGCGCTCCGCCAACTTGCGGTCGAGATGCAACTCCATGTTGCCAGTTCCCTTGAACTCCTCGTAGATCACATCGTCTTGCCGACTGCCTGTGTCCACGAGACACGTTGCGACGATCGTCAGGCTACCTCCACCCTCGATGTTTCGCGCAGCACCGAAGAATCGCTTGGGAGGATACAGCGCGACCGGATCGATACCACCGGAGAGTGTTCGACCACTTGGCGGAACAGCCAGGTTGTAGGCTCGGGCAAGCCGCGTGATGGAATCGAGGAGAATGGTCACATCGCGACCAGATTCAACGAGCCGCTTGGCCCGTTCCAGCGCCATTTCGGCGACCTTGGTGTGATCCTCTACTGGCTCGTCGAACGTCGAGGAGATCACTTCTCCCTCGACTGTCCGGCGCATATCGGTCACTTCTTCAGGTCGTTCACCGATCAGGCAGACCATCAGATGCATGTCGGGGTTGTTGGCGGTGATCCCGTTGGCGATTGCCTTCAGCAGCAACGTCTTGCCGGCCTTGGGTGGCGAAACAATCAGTCCACGCTGACCCTTGCCGATTGGTGCGACCAAATCGAGCAATCGCGTCGAGAGCTTGTTTGGTTCGGTTTCGAGGGTGATGCGCTCGAGGGGGTAGATTGGAGTCAGCACATCGAAGGATGGTCGGCGCCGGGCAGTTTCAGCGTCGATCCCGTTGACCGCCTCCACCCGAAGCAGACTGAAGAACTTTTCGTTGTCCTTCGGTGGGCGAACCTGCCCGCTGACCCGATCTCCGGTTCGCAATCCGAATCGACGAATCTGCGACTGGGACACGTAAATGTCATCGGACCCGGGAAGGAACCGCTGCCCCCGCAGAAAACCGAACCCATCTTCGATGATTTCCAGCACACCGTCACCAAAGATATGACCTTCGCGCTCGGTTTGCGCCTGCAACAGGCGAGTGATCAGATCAGGTCGGCGCAGGCGGGTGTACCCGGTGAGTTCCCATTCCTTGGCCATCTCGTTAAGTTCATCAGGCGTCTTGGCATCGAAGTCGGCAATCGTCAGGCGATTCGGATTGGCTGCGGGAATCATCTCACGAACCTGGTCGCGTGGCATTCCATTGCGATTCTCAGGGCGACGACCATTCTGGTTCTGCGCTTGTGCCTGCTGCTGGTTCCCCTGCTGGTCGTTGCTGCTCTCGCCGCCGTCCGGACGTGGGCCACGTCCGTTGCGATCGCGGCGATTTCGGCCTTGCCTTCCGTTGCGCTGCTGATTGCGCTGTCCGTTTTCTCCACGGCTGTGCGGCTGGTCATCAACGGTCAAAACGTCATTTGGCGGTGCAACCGCGTCGGTATTCGCCGATGGGGCCATCGACTCACTAGATTCGGAATCCGATGCCTCGAACTGTGCTTCAGATCGCGGATTCGGCTCGAATTCAGGTTGGGCAGCGGGTTCAGTAGCTGCTTCGAACGCAGGTGCTGAATCGACGATTGATAGGCTGTCCATCTCGAGTGCGGGCTGGGACAGAGCCGGAGCTTCTTCGAGCTCAACTTTCGAAGTCTTGCGCGGCGTCGGTGATTTTCGGGCAATCGTTGGCGTCTTGGCTGACATGGAATCGTCGGACTCCGTCAGAGCGTCCGTCGTCGCAGCCGGAACAGTTTTCCGCACTCGTGGAGCTCGCGGCTTTTTGGCCGGGACGTCCTGTGCTTCCTCAACTGCTATGGCTGTTGATGCTTCATCGATGGTCAACCGAGTACCTCCGGAGGGTGGGATTCATGGCGCACAAATGACGCGCAGATTTCGTATAGTCAAGATTTGCGTCTGGGAGTTGGTTAGGTGTCAGCACTGTTTCGTCCGAACATCCGGTCATGGATTGGAATTTGTCAGTGTGCTCGCGAGCAAAGCTCATGCCACGTGGTTCATGCAGTTACAAGGGGCACGTGAGGCGTGACGTTGTCAGGGTCAGGCGTCGATGAACTCATTACAAGCAGGCAAACTGAGGATCAGGCGTCACCGAACGAGACACGTTCCGCAGTGACATGGCGAGAAGGGGTTATTGGCGTTCGCCGCGCCGGTGCTACAAGGTTACCACTGCCAGCACATCGCGTCAACGAAACGCTGGCGATCAGCACTGACGAACCGGCACATTCGTGCCAGAGAGTCAATCGAAGTGGATGTCTCCGAGTTTTTGCAGTTTGCTCATACGGTGTGTCGACTTGATGTGGCGGACGGTACCGGTAGTTGCCCGCATTACGATCGAATGCGTGGTAGCGCCATCGTTGAAATAGTGGACTCCATCGAGCAACTCACCATCCGTGATCCCGGTTGCCGCAAAGAACACATCTTCGCCGCCGACCAGATCGTCGATCTTGAACACGTGGCCGAGATCTATCTTGTTGTCTTTCGCAAATGCTCGCTCCGCATCATTTCGTGGCCAGAGTCGGCACTGCATGTCTCCACCGGCGCATTTCAACGCACAGGCGGCAATCACGGCTTCCGGTGATCCACCGATCCCCATCATGACGTCGATACCGGTTCCGGGAATCGCCGCCATCAAGGCACCGGCAACGTCACCGTCGGTGATCAGCTTCATCCGGGCGCCGGCGTCACGAACCTGACTGATGATCGATTCGTGACGCGGCCGATCGAGTATCACGACGGTCAGGTCACCGACGTCGACTCCCTTGGCCCGCGCGACATTGACGAGATTCTCCTTGACGCTCAGGTTCAGATCGATCGATCCTGCCGCATCAGGACCAACGGCAATCTTGTCCATGTAGGCAATGTGTTGCCAGGCGTAGAGTGCACCGCGCTCGGCCACCGCCAGCACACAGATCGAATTGGGCATACCCTGCGCTAAAAGTCGGGTCCCATCAATCGGATCGACCGCAATATCGACCTTTGGTTCACTTGCCCGGCCGACGATTTCACCTTCGTACAGCATCGGCGCGTGATCCTTCTCACCTTCCCCGATTACGACCATGCCTTCCATGGCGATCGTGTCGAGGACCTGTCGCATTGCATCGACAGCTGCCTGATCTGCCTTTTCCTTCTCGCCCCGACCCATCCATCTCGCGGCCATCAGTGCTGCCGCCTCAGTGACGCGGGCCAGTTCCAGAGAAAGGTTCCGAGAGATGTCTGCCTGTGGAGAAGTCATGTTCGTGTTCCTTCCGTGAGCGATGCGATCCGCTTGCGACCGGATCGCTGCAACCAGGTTCCGGCGGCCTCCGGTAAATCGAACGTCGAACCTACTGTCACCCGACATGGTGGAAGAGACTGGATGAACGTTGACCCGTAGCGTTTGGAAACTACGCGACGGTCATAGACAACACATACCCCGACATCATGTGCACTGCGAATGAGCCGACCAAATCCCTGCTTGAATCTGAGTACGGCGTTCGGTAACGAAAGTTCCATGAACGGCGAATCGTAGAGTTCGCAGCGAGCCTCGAAAACCGGATCACTCGGTACAGGAAATGGCAATTTGGTGATCACGACAAGGCTCAGGGCATCGCCAACGATGTCGACACCCTCCCAGAACGATGCTGTCCCCAGAATCACTGTGCCGGGGGAACTTCGCAGCCGGTCGATCAGTTGTCGGGGGCTCCCATCTGAGCCTTGGGCGAGCACCACGATATTGTGTTCCTCGAGCTTGTCCTTGATCGCAGTTCGGGTCTCTCGCAGTGCGCGATAGCTTGTGAATAATACGAGCGCCCGCCCCTGACTGGCGATCAGCAACTCGATCAGAGAGGAGTTCATCGCCCGCGAATACTGCGGATGATTGGGCTCGGGGATGTCGTCGGCAACGTAGACCAGCGTCGATCCCTCGTGATCAAAGGGCGATCCCAGGGCGAGCCTCCGGGCGAAATCTGCTCCGAGGCGTTCCGACATGAAATCGAACGAGCTGTCAATCGTCATCGTGGCCGATGTCAGAATCGTCGATCGCATCTTTGAAAACACGAGTTGCTGCAGCAATTCACTGACGTCGAGCGGCGCGCCATTCAGCGAAACGATCTGGTTCTGCACCGAGCGACTGATCCAGTGAACATGGGTTTCACGCTCCGGATCGAAAACCGCAGATAACTGATGAACGACTGTTTGAACTCCTTCGAGATGCTGCTGAAGATCGACCAGAATGTCATCTCGCTGGATGGTGTCCGGATTCTCCTGATCATCCGGCAGGGAAAGGTCGTCCAGCACCTGAAGAAACCAGCGACCGGCGTCCAGCTGCTTGCGCAGTGCGTGATCGAGTTGCTCCCAGACAATGATGCAATCCATCCAGCTGCCCTGAACCCGAACCTGCTCGGTGATTCGGAGCTGTTCCGCATATCCACCACCGCGAGCGCGTGGTGGCGGAAGGAGCCGAACCAGTTGTCTGTACAGTTCGGCAGATAGGCGCCGAGCTGTTTCCGCAGAATTGGTGGCATCCGACGTCA
>JBBJOX010000069.1:0-8795 GCA_037724245.1 Thermomicrobiales bacterium
TCGTTCATCGAATCGACGAAGCACCCGGAATTGCTACCAGAATTGCAGAAGATGCAGGTCGGGGAGACGCAATCATCCTGGGAGAATCTGCTCTATTTTGCAGCGCGTCCGTATTTCTACGGGTCGTCGATGGAGGCAGAGCGAAAGGCCCGACAGGACGAAGAGGAGAAGCTTGGGATCGTGCATGTGGAGCCAGATGGCGCCCTCGATGTGGGGGTTCAGATCATCGATCTTTCGCGACTCGATCCGTCGGTTTTCGATTCGCGTCTTGGTGGGTTCAAGCCGCAGCTGTCCGATGCACTGATCGTGAACATCAATTACCCGTTGGGTATGGCGGCGTATCACATCATGTCGCAGATCGGGGTGTCTTCGGATCAGTTGCAGGGGATCTATATTCTGGGCAAAGCAGCGACGCTGAACGCGCGAATCGGCGACATCATGATGTCGAACGTGGTCTACGACGAGCATTCCGGAAATACGTACTGGTTCGATAATTGTTTTGGATTCGATTCGGTTGCACCGTATTTGCGATTCGGTGCGGCGCTGGACAACCAGAAGGCGGTAACGGTCAAGGGAACATTTCTGCAGAACCAGGGCTATCTCGATTTCTACTATCGTGAGAACTACACGGTGGTTGAAATGGAGGCAGGGCCGTATCTGAGTGCGATGTACGAGGATTTGTTCCTGGAACGGCATCCGAAGGACGAAGCGATCTACCTGCACAAGACCGAGAGTTCGCCCGATCTCGGGATTATTCACTACGCCTCGGATACGCCATACACGCGAGCTCACACGCTCGGCGCTCGCGGGTTGTCCTTCTTTGGAATGGACTCGACGTACGCATCGACAATTGCCATTCTGAGACGGATATTCGATCTCGAAGGCAAGGGTCAGGAGCGGGTGTATGAGTAGTCACGAACCAGTGGTCCGGTTGCTGCAGGCTGGTGATGAACTGGCGTGGCGCCGCTTATGGGATGGCTATCTGGAGTTCTACCAATCGACCCTGCCTGACTCGGTGACCGACGCGACGTGGACGAAACTAACGAGTGGTGACGCTGCGTTTCTGGGGACGGTCGCGGAACTCGATGGCGAGGTCGTTGGAATCGCCAACTCGATCCTGCACGCAACGACGTGGAGTGAATCCCTCTTCTGCTATCTGAACGATCTGTATGTGGATCCTGACGTGCGCGGCAAGGGTATTGGCAAGTTGCTCATCGATGATCTGCTGGCGAAAGCGGAGGCGCAGGGCTGGGCGCGTGTTTACTGGAGCACAAAGGCAGACAACGCGGTGGCACGGCGGCTTTATGACAGGTATGGAGAGACTGACGGATTCGTGCGCTACGCGCGGAAGTTCGAATAGTGGGGCCAAAATCAGGATTCGTGTTGGATATCCGGATTCGGTTTCACAAATGCGATCCATTTGGGCACGTCAATAATGCGGTCTATGAGGAGTATCTGGAGGAAGCGGCGATTCAGCATGCGCGGGCGTTGACCTGGACGGAAGCCCGGCTTCGGGCGGACGCTGGCGGAATCTTCGTGGCGAGGAAGCACGAAGTCGATTATCTGAACGCGGTGGTGGCAGACGATTGGTTGCGGGTGACGACGTGGGTGTCGGAGATGCAAGGCGCGACAGCGTTTCGTGGCTACGAAATTACGCTGCTGCGGGACATGGAGTCGGGAGCGATCAGAGGTCGTGTGATAGAGCCGGGTGATATGGATTCGGACGAACGTGGCGCGACCATCATCCGGGCGACGACGCAGTGGGCGTTCGTCGATCCGCTGACAGGACGACCGCGGCGGATTCCGGATGTGGTGCGGGACGATTTTGTCGTCGCGGAAGAGGACTATTGAGCCGTTGCTGGTGTGCTCGAGATTTGGGTGTGGCCGTGGTGGCGCATTTCCTGAATGTCGTTGCCGTAGGGTCGAATGTGACTGAAGAAGTTTCGGAACTCGGCGCTTTTGCGGACTCCCTGTATGTGGCCATCGGAGGAATCCCACTCGATGCGGAGGATGAACTGAGTGCGATCGTCGACGGCGTAGGTGAGTTCCCAGGCAAGTGCATGCGGTGAGGCCGCGAGTGTTTCGGCGACGGATGCGTAGTCGTTGAGGAATGATTCGATACGGTTGGAATCGATGGTGTAGCGGATGTATTCGACGATCATGCTGGTGAATTCCTTTGATGGTGAGCGAATTGATTGTGTTTCCAGATACGCGGATTGAGCGTGGTTGGCGCAGCCGCCAGATGGTCAAAGTGGGTTTTAAACGAACGTTGATAGCGGGTAGGGAGGCGGTTGCCGGTTGTCGTAGGAATTGGTGTTTGTTGGCGGGGTCTCATGAAGGAACCCCCTACGGAGTGGTTGCGGGGTTTGGTTCGCGGAAGAGATGTGCTGGCGGCGTTGCCGGGGGATCCTCAGATTTGCATCAGGATGACGATTCCTGTTCAGATGGCCAGGGTGTCCGAAGGGGGGGAATTGTGGTATTGTTGTTTTTGTCACAAAGGGTTCCCCTTGGTGAAGTCCTCCTGGTTTTCTCCAGTCTGGCCGGAAGCGTGAAGTGCAGGGTGTGATTTCCTGATGGCGCGGTGTACCGGCGGAAGACTCTTCAACAGCAATGTAGCCTCACGTGAACCAGTCATCGGATCGAATCGATGGCGACAGGGTGTGAGCGAGGCTGCGACCGGCGTTTCGAACGCGGTCAGCCTGTTGCGACGGGTAATGAGTATGGGCTGGCGGCGCCAAGCCGCTGAGAGCAACGTGGCGGCAAGTGAGCCACAACGCTCTCGCATCGCACGGAACATGTGTGACGAGGTGTGTGGCGGTCGATCCGCGGATGTTCAGTCCCGGTAGTTCCCGTTTTCGGTTTCTGTGACTCCACACAACACCAATGTATGGCTGTTGGCCGTTCAGTTTGCGTCTTTGCGCAGCATTGACTGGTCTGCCTCTTTTTGTTGTGTCGCAGGACACGATTCTTCAGGGAGTACTATCACCTCTATGTCATCTTTTCTTTCAAACACACAATTGCGGGGCACATCGTTCCGTTTCCAGCAGGCCATGTTCTCGCACGATAGCAACACGGCCGTGATCGATCGTGAGGAAGCTGCGATCGAGGAAATTCTCGCGAATGCGGAGAATGTCGAAGCTCCTGAGGCAGTTGAAGCTGCTGCAGAGCCAGTTGCGGAAGCAGTAGTTGAGCCGTCCGGTCCGTCGTTCGAGGATCTTGGTCTCAAGGGCGCATTGCTCGAAAGCATCAAGGCGGTTGGCTATGAAGTTCCGTCGCCAATTCAGGAACGGGTGATCCCGGCCCTGCTGCACGGTGCGGACGTGATTGCCCAGGCTCAGACAGGATCGGGCAAGACCGCGGCTTTCGGTTTGCCAATTATCGAAACGATCGATCCACAGGTCCGTGGCGTTCAGGCACTGGTGCTTTGCCCAACCCGCGAACTCGCGATTCAGGTCGCTGAAGCGCTGCACAAATACGGTCGGCACAAGCATATCGAGACGCTGCCGATCTACGGTGGTCAGCCTTACGAGCGTCAGTTTCGCGGATTGCAGCGTGGGGTTCACATTGTGGTCGGTACGCCGGGCCGCGTGATGGATCACATGCGACGCAATACGCTCGATCTGAGCCAGCTGAAGTTCTTCGTGCTCGATGAAGCCGATGAAATGCTCGACATGGGCTTCGTGGACGATATCGAGTGGATTCTGCAGCAGGTTCCGCCAGCTCGTCAAACAGCGCTGTTCTCGGCAACGATGCCGCCGCGAATAGCCGATCTGGCCCGCAAGTACATGAATGACCCGCAGCGAATTTCCGTTCGCGGCAAGGAACTGACGGTCGCGCTGACGCGACAGATGTACTACGAGATTCCACGAGCGCGAAAGGTCGATGCGCTGACCCGCATCCTCGATGCTGAAGTGCCGACTTCGGTGATGATTTTCGCCCGAACCAAGCATGGTGTGGACGAACTCGGTGAATCGCTGCTGGCGCGTGGTTTCGCCGCGGAAACGCTGCACGGCGACCTCTCGCAATCGCAGCGCGATCGCGTGATGAAGCGATTCCGCAGCGGTCAGGCCGATATCCTGATCGCGACCGATGTCGCGGCTCGTGGACTCGATGTTCCGGATGTTAGCCATGTCATCAACTTCGATATCCCGGAAAGTGCGGAAACCTACGTTCACCGAATTGGTCGTACCGGCCGGGCGGGACGCGAGGGAGCGGCAATCACACTGGTAGCACCACGCGAATCGCGCTGGTTGCAGCAGGTCGAACGTCTGACCAAGGCGAAGATCGAGTTCAAACGTTTGCCGACGGCTGCTGATGTCAACGAACGCCGACGCGATGTGCTGAAGGGCACGATCGCCAAGGTGTTGACCGATGAGACCAACATCACTACCTATCTCGAAGCCGTGCGTAGCCTGGCCGAGGATCACGATCCACTCGAGATCGCGGCGGCGGCACTCAAGCTCTACGCTGATGAGACAGGCCGAGCGGCGACGGACGAACTGCGTGACGATGATATTGCATCGTTCAGCGGTGGCGGCGATCGCGGATCCAACGAGCGAATTCGCACTGGTGAAGCTGGCAAGTCGCGTCTGATGATTAACATCGGACGAAACGTGCGGGTACGACCGCAGGATATCGTTGGCGCGATCGCCAACGAGGCTGACGTTCCGGGTCGAAGCATTGGTGCGATCGACATTATGGATACGTTCACCTACGTCGATGTTCCAACCGAAGCGGCAGCGCATGTCGTCGAAGTATTGAATCGATCGACGATCAAGGGTAGCCCGGTGGTGGTCGAGATTTCGACGGAGCCAGCTGGAGAATCTCGAGGCGGTGGACGAGATCGTGGCCCACGACCAGGTGGAGGCGGCGGATTCCGCGGCGGACCACGACGTGATGGACCAGGCTCGCATCGACCGGGAACGGGTTTCCGGGCTGAGCGCAACGGCCGGTTCGCTGGTCAGCGTGATGAGGAAGGTCGATCCCGCGGTGGTGGAGGTCGGAACTTCGGTGGCGGCGCGCCACGTCGCGATCGCCCGTAATTTAAAGCAATGAGGAGACGAACACATCTCCTTCTCGGAGCGGCGGTGGGAATACCCATCGCCGCTTTGTTGTCTCCGGCGTTGGCGATCGGTGGTTTGTGGTGGGGTGCGGTTGGCGGAGGATTTCCGGACTGGCTCGATTTGCGGAGCGATTTTCGCCGGTCATTGCGTTTGCGACATCGTGGTGCCTCGCACGGGATTCTGGTTCTGATCCTGATTTCAGCCGTGTTCGGTGTTGGACTTCTGGCACTGAGTGGTCTGCAGATCACTGCGTTCGGATTCGACGGGACGATTCCGGATCAAGTGGTGGGGCCATGGACGTTGTGCTTTGTTCTGGGTATGTTCAGTCATCTAGCGTCGGATGCGATGACACACGGTGGTATCCGGCCATTATTGCCTTTCCATAGTGTGAGGATCTGGTTACTCCCGCGATTCCTTCGAAGTAGCTACGACGGATATCTGGATGTTGTGATGTGGGCGGCATCTGGAGTGGCGATTGGTATCGGTGTGGCGATGTACGTGATTGGTCGGATGTGATGATTGATAACCAGTGCGGATCTGATCGGCCGGTAAACAGTGCGCTTTATGGCATGTGCAGTTGGGAAAAGTTGTGCTTGGAGATTGGGTCACTGACCATCTGTGACCCTACGGTTGGTTGTTCGTTTTGGCTGGGAATGATGAGGCGAGGCGAGTGCTGAGGCCGAGGATGACAATGGAAACGAGGATGCCGCCGAGAACGTCGCTGGGCCAGTGGGCGCCGTACCAGATTCTGGCGAACCAGCAGGCGATGACCCAGATCCAGAACAGCAGCATGACCCACTTCAGACAACGAGATTCTGGAAAGAGCTGTGCAGCGA
Source organism: Thermomicrobiales bacterium (assembly GCA_037724245.1). Taxonomy (GTDB): domain Bacteria; phylum Chloroflexota; class Chloroflexia; order Thermomicrobiales; family UBA6265; genus JBBJOX01. Next base: position 5,900 of record JBBJOX010000069.1, read on the forward strand.
CGATGGTGACGGCGCCAGCAACGAGGGTCGATGTTTGGGCATGTCCGCTCGGGAATCCAGTGCTGTCGAACTGATCCCTGATCTCGGCGAGTTCGATGGTTGGGCGGGTTGAGTCGAAGAGCGATTTCAGAAACATACCGCCGATTCGAAGGACGAGTGCGGCAAAACAGAAAGTTGCGGCTTCGATCGACTTTCGTGAGATCGAGAGGATGCTGAGTGCAAGAAGTACGATCGGGATTGCTTCGGTTTCGCCGATGAGATTCCCTACGTCAGCCACGTACTGCCACCGACGAGCCGGGGCCTTCTGAATCCAGTCGAGAAGCATCTCGTCGCCAGGCATGACGTCTGGGCCGTAGGCGAACCACGCGAGGACGGCAAACGCACCAAGTGCCAGACCAATCGCCCAGATCGGGATGGTTTTCAGCGGTGGATGGTGCATGTCAGCCCGGGCGGGTTGTTTCAAGAATGGTGCCTTCAACATTAACTGTCAGCGCGAGATCGACCATGTCGACGAAGAGTCCGTGATCGACAACGCCGATCAGGAGCTTGATGTCGGTTGCGAGTTGTCGGGGATTGGTGATGCCATCGGTGAGGCAATCGACGATGTAGTGGCCACCGTCTGTGATGTATGGGGTGCCATCCGCATTCATTCGGAGGTTGGCCGTGAGTCCCAGCGGCAGCAGTGCCTGACTGGTGTGCCGCCATCCGTGAGGAATGATCTCGATGGGCAATGGCATGCGCGTACCGAGTTGGATTACCAGTTTTTCGCTGGAGGCGATGATGACGTAGCGTTTTGCCCGGCGAGCGGTCAGCTTTTCCCAGAGCAGGGCGCCGCCGCGTCCCTTAACGATATCGAGATTGGGGTCAATTTCATCGGCACCGTCTATACAAATGTCGAGTGTATCTATTTCATCGATGGACATCAGCGGAATATCGAGGGAGCGGGCCAGGGCTGAGGTGCGTTCGGAAGTGGTGACTCCAGTGACGGTCAGTCCGTTGGCGACGCGGCGACCGAGGGCATGAATCATCGCTTCGGCAGTGGAACCAGTTCCGAGCCCAACGATCATGCCGCTTTGGATGAAGTCGGCGGCTCGTTCACCGATGAGGCGGAGCGGCGAGTTCTCAGACATCGACGCCGAACCGTTCCAGTTCGGCGGCGGCTGCACGATCGACGATCCAGGTCAATGTGCCATTGGTCGGCCGAACGACCTGTGAAGGCAGGCGATCGACATCGATGCCCCCGTCGAGGACTTGTTCCAGCATGTCGGCCTTGCCAGTCCCTCCGACGAGGAAGACGACGTTCTTCGCTGCGTTGATCAGTGCTGGCGTGAATGTGAGCCGAATCGAAGACAACTTTTCGATAAGGTGGGACACGACGAGATCGTGATGTTCCTGGATTGCCTCAGTGTCCGGAAAGAGCGATGCGGTGTGACCATCGCCGCCCATGCCGAGGAGGATCAGGTCGAATCGTGGTGTCGGATCGCCGGACAAGTGCATCCGGATCATCGATTCGAGCTTCGACGCCGACTCCTTCGGCGTCAGGTGTTCTGTCTCGAATGGGATTACATTTTCCGTCGGGATAGTGACGGCGTCGAGGTAGCCGCGACGCGCTTCGCCGGCATTGCTTTCAGGATCGGAGAGAGGGACCCAACGCTCATCGCCCCAGAAGATACGGAGGTGATTCCAGGCGACCTCGCTGCGGAGAGGTTCGGTGGCGAGCAGTTCGCCCATTGCCTTGGGTGTCGATCCGCCGGAGAGGGCGATCGAGGCGATGCGGTTCTGGTCTCGCGCCTGGATCGAATGGGAGAGGATCAGGTCGGCGGCGCGTTGGGCCATGGCAGAGGAATCGGTGGTAACGATGACGTGGCCACGATCACCATAATCGAGATTGGTGATGTGGGGGTTGTTTGTGTTCATAGTCCGATGTCCTTCGATTCAGATGCTAACGAGGCGATTCGCGGCAACCACGAGGGTTGCAATACCGATGCGGATGGGGCGATTCGGGGCAACCAGGAAGGTTGCAACACCGGTCATGGCGTGACGTTAGCGACGGGGTCGATCGTCGACGAGGCGAACGGCGAACTGGACGGCTTCGTCGAAAACGGTGTCTCGACCGAAGCGATGGAGTTCGTCGCCCAGCATCGCGATTGCGTTCGGTCGCTTGGCGTAGACCATGCGGCTGACGAGCGGATTGTCGGCGGTCTCGCTGCTGGTCACGAGATCGTCGCTGTCGGTTCGTTCGACTCGGAAGGTTCCCGGAGCGTCACCTCCAGCGACGATTTCGACACTACGTAGCGAGAACGAAGCGTGTGGGCTTGGATCTGGTTCGATGCGAATGACCACTTCACGGTTCTTGTCACCGAGCTTTGCGCGAATCGCTGCCCAGTAGCTGCCGTCCTTGCGGCGCTGCAGGGGATCTATAAGTTCCCAGCCGAGCCGGGTTGCGAGCCAGCCGATGGTGAGGAATGCGGCGGGTGCCCCGGTCGATCCGTCTTCGCGTCCGGATGCGTACTTAATGGATACTCGCTCGATATGCTTGAGGCTGACCTGGGTATCGGTTGGGTCGAAAAACTGGGCGATCAAGGAGCGCCAGGGGCCGAGCCGCTGCCAGGTGAAGTCGCCGACAGGCGGCGCCTTGTTGTCCGAGGCGAAAATGCTGCGCAACTGCGAAATCGTGGTGTTGTCACCACCGGAGCGCGCCGAATCGATGACGACGCGATCAACGATGTCGACGAGATCGAGGAAGAGTTCGGAATCGGAGTGATCGCCGGCGGGCCACCAGAGGAAATCCTCGAGTTCGGGGATGAAAAGGGGTTCGACGAGGCTGGGCAGATGGCCGACATCGGAAAGTGGGGCGTGAATGGTGATGGTTTCGAATCGGAGTATGGGACCGGTA
>JBBJOX010000069.1:8805-10383 GCA_037724245.1 Thermomicrobiales bacterium
GTTCGAGAAGTTCTACTTTTACGTTGTAGTGTTCGGCTGGAGACGGGTCGGATTGGGCGTCGCGCATAATGATGATGATAGTGCGGGACGGGAGAAAGTCACGGAGCTGGGCGACAGTTTCCTGGATCAGCCGGGCATCGCGGTCGGTGGAGGCGACGGCCAGGAGATTCAGGGTATTGGCGCGCATCAGGCCGCTGGCGAGTTTCGGATCGGTCACGCCTTCGGGTGATGTAGTGACCAGTGGTTGAATCCGTTGAAGCTCGGCCCAGAGGCCGTTGATCTGATCGTGAATATCGCCTGTATCGACATCGGCAGATTGCCAGGATTTCTCGAGAACGGGTCTGGTTTCGATGACGTGTCCCATGCGGGTAATTCCTTTGCAGCGCGGTGCTAGGGGCGGCGCCATTCGCGACTGTCGCGACGCAGCAGGGTATCGGCCTTGCTTGGACCCCAGGTTCCGGATTCATAGGGATAAACGGGCACTGGCAACTCATCCCAGGCATCGAGAATGGGCTGCATCAGCGACCATGCGGTCTCGACTTCATCGCGACGGGCGAAGAGTGTCGGATCGCCGAGCATGGCATCGAGCAGAAGTCGTTCGTAGGCATCGGGTCCGGAATCGCCAAACGATGCACCGTAGAGGAAATCCATGCGAACCGGGCGAAGCTGGGTTGTTGGCCCAGGGACTTTGGCGGCGAACTTGAGGGCGATACCTTCATCGGGCTGGATGCGCATGGTGATGACGTTTGGGGTGAGATCGAGTTCACCGATACGCTGGAACATGAGATGTGGCACCTGCTTGAACTCGATGGCAATTTCGGTGACGCGGTGGGGAAGTCGCTTGCCAGTTCGCAGGTAGAAGGGAACGCCGGCCCATCGCCAGTTGTCGATTTCGAGTTCGAGAGCAACGTAGGTTTCGGTGCGGGAGCCTGGTTTGACGCCTTTTTCGTCGCGGTAGGCGTTGGAAGCCCGCCCTTCGACAAATCCGGATTCGTACTGTCCGCGCACGGTTTTCAGATTGACGTCCTCACCGGTTGGCGGAACAACGGCGCGGAGCAATTTTACCTTTTCATCACGAAGGGCATTGCCGTTGAAGAGGGCGGGTGGCTCCATGGCGATGACGGCGAGCAACTGGAGAATGTGACTTTGCACCATATCGCGCAGAGCACCGGAGTCGTCGTAGTAGCCGCCTCGTCCCTCCGAGCCGAGCGATTCGGCGACGGTGATCTGTACATGATCGACGTACTGCCGATTCCAGACGGGTTCGAAGAGGGTATTGGCGAAGCGGAAGGCGAGAACGTTTTGCACGGTCTCCTTGCCAAGGTAGTGGTCGATTCGGTAGATCTGGCGTTCGGAGAAGACAGCACCGATCTCGGCGTTGAGGGCTCGGGCGCTTTCAACATCGCGGCCGAAGGGCTTTTCGACGACGATTCGATTCCAGCTGTCCGGTCTGTCGTAGTAGATGTCTTGGCGTTTGGCGATGCCGGCCTGACCGAGATGCTTGATGATCGGGCCGTAGAACGATGGTGAGGTTGCGAGGTAATAGAGCCGGTTGCCGTGAGCGCGACGTTCCTGATC
>JBBJOX010000069.1:10393-11320 GCA_037724245.1 Thermomicrobiales bacterium
CGGCTTCGAGCCGGTCCTTGAGTTCGGTGTAGACATTTTCGCTATCGAACTCACCGCGAACGTAAAAGAGACCACGGGCAAAGAGATCCCACGACTCGTCTGTTACCGGGGTGCGGGCGTGACGTTTGACGGCTTCCTTCATCTCCGAGCGGAAGGTTTCGTCGGTCCAGTCGCGGTGGGAGACACCGATGATGGAGAAGCCTTCGGGGAGGGGATGGCCAACTGCGAGATCATAGAGCGATGGCATGAGTTTGCGGGCGGTCAGATCCCCGGTCACGCCGAAAATCACCATGACGCATGGGGCGGGAACGCGTTCGAGACGCAACCCGGCGCGCAGGGGATTCGTGTTCTGTTCGGTGGTTCGATCGATGAGATCGAATTGATGTCCGACGTGGTCCATATCGGCTACACCAGTGCCGGCGTCGGTTGCGAAGTCGTAGGCCAGGTCGGTGCCCGGAGCTCGCTTGTTGTCACCCATGATCAGTCCTCAGGAAATAGCCTTCTGGGCCCCGGTGTTTCAGGTCTGGCTTGTGGAGGATGCGCCCAACTCAGTGTGGAAAATACCTTCGCGATCGGTGCGTTTGTAGGTATGGGCGCCGAAGAAATCGCGCTGGGCCTGAATCAGGTTGGCCGGCAGGTTGGCCTGACGATAGGTATCGATGTAGTTCAGCGATGAACTCAGGGCGGGTGTCGGAATGCCGAAGTCGAGCGAGATCTTGAGAATCTGGCGAATGCTCGACTGTCCGCTGTTGACCGCTTCCGTGAAGAAGGGATCGAGGGTCAGGTTATCGAGTGCTGGATCGGTGGTGTACGCACGTGAGATCGGATCGAGGAGTTTGGCGCGAATGATGCAGCCGGCTTTCCAGATACGGGCGATTTCGGAGAGGTTGAGGTTCCAGGAATAGACATCGGAGGCGGCGCGGAGCA
>JBBJOX010000070.1:0-6989 GCA_037724245.1 Thermomicrobiales bacterium
CCGTTACCGTGATCGTTTCGATAGGCGGCGCGATTTCGATTTCGACGTCGGGGTCTGCGCCCTCTTCCGGTTCTTCGATCGGAGCCGGGCTGTAGGTGCGATTTTCGATCGTCTGGATCAGGAATACGTCGGAGTTGGCTTCGAGCAAGTTCACGGTGTCGGACGGCTTCTTGCCATCCTGCTCCTGAATGAACGCCGTCAACGAATCGAGCGTGATTCGAATCGGCGCATCGTCGGACATGAACATGCCGCGCATGCGGAACAGGCTGAAGATTCGCTCGGCCTGTTGCTGCTTCAGCTTGGTTCCGGCGAACGCGATATCATGGGAATTCTGGGCAGCCGCCATACCGGGGCTCTCCTTTATACGAGTGTCGATCAATGGCACAGATCAGGTTATCTGGTCGACTGCTTCTTCAGGGCTTCAACCAAATCCGAAGTCGTGAGCGGCGTAGTCGCATTGCGAAGCACGGTCAGCAGGAAAGCGATCGTTTCGTTATTCAACTGCGGCTGATCTGATGGCTGGGTCATCCGAGGTGGGGACTCCTTGATCGTGACATTGTGAACGGGAACAGGCAACACAAAACAGGGTGTTGCCACCCCGTCCGTAATCGGAGAAGTATACGGGAAACGGTAGATTTCTGCCGGGCCCGATTTCTGGACGTGCGCATCGGCCCGACTGGACGGGAACCAGGTGGTCGCAGACACTGACTCTCCGCAGCCGATGTCGGGTGAGCACACGTGATTTGATGACCAGATGAGAACTCCGTCCGCGTTTTCCTCGCCTACGTCGCCGTTACGCAACAGACCGTTGCTCATTCTGGCGGCCGGGCACTTCACAGTCGATATGTACAGCGGAATGCTGCCCGTGCTGTTTCCGGCGTTTCGCGAGCAATTCGATCTCGATCTTGGAACGGTTGGTCTCGTATCCCTGGCCTACACAGGCATGGCTTCTGTATCCCAGCCGCTTTTCGGAATACTGGCCGACCGGTTTGGTACGCGCTTCACCGGTGTGGCCCAGATCTGGACCTCCGTCTTTTTCGCGATTCTCGGATTTGTCCCCAACTTTCCGATGCTGTTGCTCTTTGCCGGGCTCGCTGGTATTGGCTCAGGTTGGTTCCATCCGTTCGGTGCACTGAATGCTGGAGCAGTGATCCGGGAACGCCAACGAAACACCGCGATGTCGATGTACATCTCGGGTGGGACGATTGGTGTCGCGCTGGGACCGCTGATTGGCGCACTCCTCGTCTCGACCATGGGGTTGCGTGGGCTCGGACTGATGGTGATTCCCGGAACGTTGATCGGTTCCTGGCTCCTTTTTGCCATGCGCGATCTCGCGGTCAAGGGACGGCCAGCCTTGAAAGCCGGCGAAACGCGAACCCGGCAACTCGTGCCCTACGCGATGATCGCGGTTGTGGTTGGCGTGATGATGCTGCGCCAGGTACCGACGATTGGCGTCGAGAACTTCATTCCCAGCTGGTACAAGGATATGGGATACAGCGCTCCGTTCTACAGTGCCCTGGCCACCACGGTTGTCCTCGCCACGGCGATCGGTGCCCTTGGCGTCGGGTCGCTCGCAGACAAGTACGGTCGGCGCTCGATCATGCTCGTGACGATGATCCTGACATTTCCCGCAGTCTGGTTGTTCACAGAGTTCCCCGGAAACTGGGCGTTCGTTTCCGGAGCCTGCATCGGATTGCTGGCAGCCTCGACCAGTCCAATTCTGCTTGTGATGGCGCAACAGTTGATGAAGGGCCGTGCCGGAGCGGCATCGGGCGTCATTCTGGGACTGGGCTTCATTTCCGGAGCAGTCGCGACTCCAGTCTTCGGTACGATCGCCGATGCCCACGGTATGCAGGCAGCGCTCCGGCTTCTGCTCGGGATCGTGGTTCTTTCCATAGGTGTGGCCTGGTTTCTGCCGAGTGAAAAAAAGATCGAGGATTACGTCGCAGCGTCCGATGCGCACGATCGCGTCTCCGCCACCTGAATGAGCAAGGTTGGCACATTTCATGCAGTGCCTCGACAAGAGCTCGAAATGGGCAGATGTCCTGTTTCTTACAACAGAAACGGAGTGATCAATGGTTTTCGATAAAATCAAGGACGTATTGTCTGGTGGTGGTGGCGATTCAGATCTCGGCGATATGGCCGATAAAGCTGGTCTCGACCAGTACTCGAAGTATCTCGACGGAGTTTCGTTCCCGGCCAGTAAGGAAGACGTGATGGTCGGCGTGCAGGACAATGGTGCTCCGGCATCGATCATGGAACACGTCAAGAGCCTTTCCGGCGATCGATTCAACAGTGCCCAGGAAGTTTTCCAGAACCTGCTGAACCGATAGGCTCCTTTCGTCAGTTCATGCGCACGGGAAGCGGACATCGATTGCGATGTCCGTTTTCTTTCGGACTTTTTGTCCAGATACAGTAGATGCCGAATATCTGTTCTGATTTCCCTTCACAGTCGCTATACTTGCAGTGATATGACGATGACCGAACGCCCCAACTTTTCGAGCCGACTTTCCGCCCTGGCGACAGCCCCCGGTGTGTACCTGATGAAGGACGCCGAGGGGAAGATCATCTATGTCGGTAAAGCGATCTCCCTGCGCAACCGGGTTCGCTCCTACTTCCAGTCCCAACGACACAAGGACCCGAAAACACGAGAACTTGTTAATCACATCGCTGATTTTGAAGTGATCCGCACTGATACCGCGACCGAGGCACTGATCCTCGAAAACGAGCTGATCAAGAAATATCTGCCCAAGTACAACGTGATGCTGAAGGACAGCAAGACGTACCCGTATATCCGGATTACCAATGAGGAATGGCCGCGGGTGATCAGCACTCGCCTGATCGTCAAGGACGGAAGTCGGTACTTTGGCCCGTATACGTCGGCAGGCTCGGCCTACAAAACGATCAACCTGCTGAATCGGCTCTTCCCGTACCGCAAATGTGACAAAAAGATCACGGGTCAGGACGAGGTTTGCCTCTATTACCACATGCACCAGTGCACTGCACCCTGCATCTCGGCGGTCGATCGCGAGACGTACATGCGGTCAATCGACAGCGCCACGCTCTTTCTGTCCGGTCGCGGTGAGGAAATTACCGGTGATCTGGAAGAGGAGATGGAGCAGGCATCAGAAGCCTGGAACTTCGAGCGCGCCGCCGAGGTCCGGGATCGTCTGAATGCGGTTCGCCACGTTCTGGAACGTCAGAAGATTGTTTCGTCGCAGGATACGAACGCCGATATCCTGGCCGTGGCCCAGGGGCCCGGCGGCGATGCCGGGGTTCAGGTCGGGTTCCTCAGAAGTGGCAAGATCATCGGGTCCGAATACTTCCCGATGCAGGCATCGATCAGCGATTCCGCTCTGGAAATCCAGAACAGCTTCATCGCCCAGTTCTACGACGATGCCGCGATTGTCCCGCCACTACTCATCCTCCAGCACTCGATTCCCGAATCCGAAGCGACGATTCTTCTCGAATGGCTGAAGGTGCGGCGCTCGGGGAAAGTTGAATTTTTGATTCCGCAGCGAGGGGAGAAGCGCGGCCTGGTGGCCATGGTCGCCAAGAGTGCGGAAGAGAATCTGGACCAGTCGCGGCTTAAGTTCCTGACCGACGAAATGAAGATGACCGCAGCTCTGACCGAGCTCGCCGAGGCTCTGGATCTGCCACGCCTGCCGCGAAGGATTGAATGTTTCGACAACTCGAACATCCAGGGCACCAGTCCGGTAGCCAGCATGGTCGTTTTCCAGGATGCGAAACCGGCCAAGAAAGAATATCGCCGCTTCAATATCAAGACGGTCGTTGGCGCCAACGATTTCGCTTCCATGCAGGAAATTATCGGCCGTCGATTCAAGCGCGCCACCGAGTCCGACGAGGATTCCAATGGCAAATGGACTGTCCTGCCAGATCTGGTGATCATCGATGGCGGCAAGGGGCAATTGAACGCTTCGGTTCAGGCAATGAACGCAACCGGAATGAGCGTGCCAATCTGTGGACTGGCCAAGGAGAACGAGGAGCTGTATCTCCCTGGTCGACCCGATCCGATTCTGCTGCCTCGCGATTCACAGGCGCTTTTTCTGGTACAACGAATACGGGATGAAGCTCATCGCTTCGCCATCACCTTTCATCGCGCCAAGCGATCGAAAGCAGCCTTTCATTCCAGACTCGACGATGTCAGCGGGATCGGACCTGCCAAAAAGAAGGCGTTGATCAAGCAGTTTGGCTCGGTCACCGGCATCAGGAATGCATCGCTCGAGGAACTGTCCAGCGTAGAAGGGATCAACCCGAGCCTGGCAGAACAGATCAAGTCGACGCTCTAAAGGCTCCCATGGAAAGTTGAAGTGCGATGACGTTGCTCAGACTCGAAGAACCGCGTGCCCTCGAGCAAACAATCGAATCGATTCAGCGAGACGGTGTGGTCGCGTTTCCAACGGACACCGTCTACGGGATTGCCGCATCGTTGACGGCCCCGACTGCTCTCCGCCGGATTTTCGACGTCAAGGGTCGGACACCCAGCAAGACGCTGCCGATTCTGATGGCCTCGCCAGCAGTATTGCAGCAACTGACGGATCATGCCGATCCGCGGCTCGTGGCATTGGCCGTTCGCTTCTGGCCCGGACCGTTGACCGTGATCATGCCCGGCAAGGCGCACCTGCCGCCGGAAGTGCTGGCCGAGGATGGCACGATCGGTGTGCGTATTCCTGACCATTCGGTAGCGCTGACGATCGCCTCCCGGTGTGGCGGCGCGATTGCCGTGACCAGTGCCAACCAGAGTGGCAGCCCGCCCGCGCTCAAGGCCGACGACATTCAGGATCGGTTCGGCGGAATGATCGATATCGTGCTCGATGGCGGTATCGCGCGCGGCGGGCGGGCATCCACCGTGATTCGTGTCAGCGACGATCAGGAGATCGAGGTCGTGCGCGAAGGTGGTGCCAGTCCGGAGGCAGTGCGCAAACTCTGGGACGAACTCCTCGCCTCAAGCGAAATTTCCTGACATCAGAACGGTTTCAACGACGCTGGTACTATTACCGGTAGCATGATGATAAGACGGGAAGGCGACATGGACCCTGCCGACCGGGATGACACGCCCGGCAACGATGAGTGGAAACGCGTAGCAGCGAGTGACACTATCGATCCTCGAGAACTCGAAGAGCACAAGGTGTTCGGACTGGGTATTCCCAGTGCCGAAACTCGCCAACCGTCGTACGGACAGGGCGTTGTCGTCAGCCTGTTGGCAGCAGCAGCCGTGCTTGTCCTGGCAATCATCGCCGTGGGCGAAGGTGATGGCAGCGATCCGCCAGTTTTCCAGATCACGGACAATCTGTTCTGGATCGTGTCGGCCTTCATCCTGATCCTTGCAGCCGGGGGAAGTCAGTTTGCCGAACGCAGCGCCGGCAAGGCTGCGCAGGCGGTTGGCCACCCGCGCTCGCTGAATGCGATGGCTACGGCCTGGACCGTGCCCTTCGCATCTTCGTTCGCGGCCATTTTGCTTGTCGCTACCTTCCATAACCGGGCCATGCTGGTGATTGGCCCGCTGATCGTGTTCTTCGGAACGGCAGGTGCACTGCTCTCACGCGATCTGCTCGATGATGCGGACGATCAGAGCGGTCGCGTTGCCTCGACCATTCACACACTTGTTGTTCACGGTGTTGCGTTTCTGGCATTCAGTGCGATCTACCTGAACAAGCTCGATTCATGGATTTCGGCTCCGCTGGCGGGATTCATCGGTGGCATTCTGATTCTGGAGACACTGGAGCGAGCAGGGATCGCGCCACCTCAGCGAGTCTTCTACTCGATTATTGGGGGATGGGCGATTGCGCAGGTAACGGTAGCCCTCAACTGGTGGCCTTCGTACGGGTGGACCGGTGGCGCTGTGCTGCTGACCATTTTCTATGTTGCCGCCGGATTGATTCTGGTACGAACCCAGCGCCATGCCATCCGAGGTCGCGATCTCGCCGAGTTCGGAACTGTCGGTGCCCTCGCCCTCATTGTTCTCGCAGTTCTTTCATAGAGACAGGTCAAATCATGTCGGACGCAAAACCTCCCCATAACGTTATTCCATTCGAACGGGCCTCCACGAATAAATCAGCCAAACCTTCGGAGGGTGCGCTGTTCACGCTGCTCTCCCGCATCGATGAGCTCGAGGATGCGCTGGAAACGCTCGACGAGGCCGGCATTTCCACTCGCGCTCAGCTCGAGGAACTGATCGGACGACTCGAGTCGGAAGCGGCCGCGCTCGACAGTCCCGAGAACTCCTGAGCTGATCCCGAATCAGGCGGTCGATATGGAACTTTTCGAAGCCAACCGACAGCGCCAGCTGAATGATGTTGCCCCGCTGGCAACTCGGATGCGGCCGCAGGTACTCGACGATCTTATTGGCCAGGAAAAAATCGTCGGGCCGAACACGCTGCTGAGAAAGGCAATCGAGGCCGATCAATTGTCGTCCATTGTGTTGTGGGGTCCGCCCGGTTCTGGCAAAACCACGCTCGCCCAAATCATCGCGACCACCACCAAAGCCGCCTTTGCGGCGGTCAGTGCCGCGACATCCGGTGTGGCCGATCTTCGGAAAGCGATCGCTGATGCCAAGGATCGCCTTGGTATGCACGGACAGCGAACCGTTCTGTTCATCGACGAGATCCACCGCTTCAACAAGGCGCAACAGGATTCCATCCTGCCTCATGTCGAGGATGGCACCGTCATCCTCGTCGGAGCGACGACTGAGAACCCGTCGTTCGAGGTCAATGCACCACTGCTGTCCCGCTCTCGCGTTCTGGTGCTGAATCCACTGCGTGACGAAGACATTCAGACGATCGTACGTCGTGCGCTGGCCGATCCCGACCGCGGGCTTGGACGCGCCAATCTGACGATCGATGATGAGGCACTCGCGTTTCTGGCGAATATGGCAAACGGCGACGCCCGGTTTGCCCTGAACACATTGGAGCTCGCCTCAACCGGAGTTACGGTCGATCGTCTGATCACGCTCGATCTTGTTGGCGAGG
>JBBJOX010000070.1:6999-11304 GCA_037724245.1 Thermomicrobiales bacterium
CCTCGACCTACGACAAGGACGGTGACGATCACTACGATGCTATCTCGGCGCTGCACAAGACGATTCGTGGTTCCGACCCGGATGCGGCACTTTACTGGCTGGCCAGAATGCTCGAACGGGGCGATGAACCGCTCTATCTCGCGCGGCGTCTGGTCCGGTTTGCATCCGAGGATGTCGGTCTGGCCGATCCCCGGGCACTGCAACTCGCGATGTCGGCGCAGCAGGCAGTCCACTTCATCGGGATGCCCGAGGGTGCGCTCGCTCTGGCCGAACTGGTCGTCTATCTGGCGGTCGCCCCGAAAAGTAACGCCATCTATCGTGCCTACGCTGCTGCCCAGGAAGACGTCGCGAAAACGCGCAACGATCCTGTGCCGGATCACCTGCGAAACGCGCCCACTGCATTGATGAAACAGATGGGCTACGGTCAGGGTTACAAATACGCACACGATTTCGACGACGCGGTGATCGGCCAGCAAAACCTGCCCGGGAACCTCGCCGGTCGCCGCTACTATGAACCAACCAACCGTGGCCTCGAAATCGAGATCGGCAAACGGCTGGAACGCATCCGCGAAATCTACGCTGAAACGACGACCAAGGAGTCAGAAGACGATTCATGACACATGAAATACCCCTGAGACGGTCGTACAGCCGGGCGACGGACGGCATGCGCCCGATCAGCATCCTTCCGCACGCGATGCCGCAGGCCGAGGGCTCGGCCTATATCAAGATCGGCGACACACATGTGCTCTGTACGGCTAGCGTCGATGAACACGTGCCGCGCTGGATGAAGGGCAAAGGCAGCGGCTGGGTCACCGCCGAGTATTCGATGCTGCCACGATCCACACGCGAACGGACGTCGCGGGAGGCTGTCAACGGCAAGCAGGGAGGGCGAACCGTCGAGATTCAGCGACTGATTGGTCGGAGTCTTCGGGCAGTTGTCGATATGGAAGCACTTGGAGAGCGCCAGATCATTCTCGATTGCGATGTGATCCGGGCCGATGGTGGGACCCGCTGTGCCTCTATCACCGGAGCCTACGTTGCCCTCGCCCTGGCCTGTAAACGGCTGATGGACAATCAACGACTCCGCAAATACCCGCTCAGGGCCGCTGTTGCGGCGGTCAGTGTCGGCGTCGTCAAGGGTGTTCCCTTGCTCGATCTCGACTACAGCGAGGATTCGAAAGCCGATGTCGATTCGAACATCGTGATGACCGACTCCAACGCTTTCGTAGAAATCCAAACCACCGCCGAGAAAGATCCCTTTTCACCGGCAACGCTTGATCTGATGCTAGTTCTCGCCAGTACCGGTCTCGATCAGCTCTTTGCGGCGCAGCGCGAGGCGATCGGAGAGTAGTTGTGGACACGCCTGAACTTACGCACTCCCTGGCAGCTCCGCATTCCATTTCAGGATGGGCCACCACACGTTGGGATATCGGAGCGATCCGCAGTGCCGAACTGATTCGCAGTTATGTCAATGATGTCTACCGAATCAATACCGATCTGGGTTCATTTGCACTCAAAATCTTTCGCCGTTCCTGGCGGAGTCGTTCAGACGCGATTTGGGAATCGCAGTTGTGTGCTCACCTCGATGACGCTGGGATTCGCCTCGCGTTACCGAACCCTGGTGTCGACGGCCACCAAGTTCAGACAATCATCTATCCCGAAGGTGAACGTGCAGCACTCCTGACACCATGGCTCGGTGTTGCCAAACCGAAACCACCGTGGACGGAAAAACTCTATTTCGACTTTGGGAGAGCCGCTGCTCGAATGCATCAAGCTTCATCGACATTCACGCCGGAGTCTCCCGGGAGACTCCTCAATACCGATTACCTGATTCGTCGTCCGGTCGAGAAACTTTGCACGCAGTTAAATAACCGACCTAAAACATTCGAGCGATTGCTCGACGTGTCTGGGTCCGTCGCGAGTCACCTCGATGTGTTGACGGCAGATTTGGCGTTTGGGGTCTGCCAGGGGGATTTATCGTTTGATAATCTGAGCATTCTTCAAGATGGAGAGTTTGCATTTTACGATTTCGATCTCGGTGGACACGGCTGGTTTGCCTTCGACTTCGCATTTTTCCATGGTTGGACGCGGAAGGATGATTCCGCCGTCGCATTCTGGGACGCCTTCCGGGCAGGATACGGTGAGATTCGCGAGATCACGGCTGCGGAAATAGAAGCAATGCCACTGTTCGATGTTGCATACATGATCTGGAATCTTGAACACACGATCAACAAGTGGACGCAGTGGAGCGGTACGTGGCAGGCGACCGACGCGAAAGTCGACGACATGTTGACCACGATTTTCGAGTTGGCCGATTCAGGAATCCCGTCGTCGTAATAAGTCGTGGAATTCAACGTAGATAGCAAAGAATCCCGACACTGACAACCATTTGCTGCAACGCTCAGAACGAGCTCGGGGTTTGCCACACCGATGTTGGCGACGATTAAAAATCGTTCACGTCGATCCTACGCTTCTGAAGATCGGCGGGCTCTTGATTCGAGGTATTTCCTTCGTTCAAGAATCCCGAACGTGGCTCCCACCAGAGGCAGAATCAAGCATGGAATGAAACCTTCGAGACCTAAGTCGTAAAAGATCGTGACCACACTGAACACGACGGTGCTGACTCCCAGCATGACTGCACCCGCCAAGGAGAAACGATAGGTAATCAACGATCCGAAAAACCTGACGAAGCCTGCGATCAAGGCGAACCCGTAGGCCCATGTCTCTCGCGGCGTGGCTCCACCGAGCGGAGAAACGAACCAGACGATAAAGCTGACCGAGATCATAAGGACACAGAGCAGGGGGGCCAGCGACTACGACCATTGCCCGCACTTCCCGGTGTCCCAACATTGCAATCCTACAGCTCAAGAGTTCGTCCCACTGTTCCATGTCAACGTCGTGGGGTACAGGGAGATCCACCGATTACAAAGCGACGTCGTTGTGCCTCAACCCTGGTTCGGGACCTGGATATTTCAGGTTAGAGACAAGCTCGGACCCTACCACGGTTTCAAAAAGATTGCTTCACATGGTAGGCGCAGACCTTGTGTCTGCCGGAGTTGGTGAGCGAGGAACCGCGGTCAGGGACAAGCCACTGATCCTACTCGTCGGGCACACTGATGAGCAGTCGATCGATTCGCTCACGGAAGGTGGAGGGCGATTTCGATGAGTGCCGCCTTGAGTGCGTTGGTTGCTTCTGCCGAAACCGCACTGATTCGCACGTGGTTGAGGAGCCGAGGATCGTGCATTTCGCTCACGTAGAGCCCGCGAATCGCCAACTCCGGAATGAAGAATTCAGCCGTACCGCGTTCGAAGCGACAAAGCAGGAAGTTCGACCATGAGGCGTAGGGCGGACTGATCATGCTCAGCTTGCGCATCTGCCGATAGAGCCGACCCTTCTCCAGCATGACCCGTCGCACATTCCGGGATATTTCCGGCTGATGGTCCAGTGCCGACAGGGCGACGATCAGCGATGACATTGCAATTCCCGAAGGGCGACCACGGCTGGCGATCTCGGCAGCCATTTTCGGTGGGGCAACGGCCCATGCCAGAGGAAACCCGTCGAGTGCAGCAAATGTTTCGAATGTCTGCAGCACGACGACATTCTCGAACTCCCGGACCAGTGGCATCATCGTCCGTGGACTGTAGGCAGCGTGCCGTTCGTCGATGACGGTCAATGACGTTTGGCGTGATAGTCGCACCGCCTCGTGAACTGAGAGCGCCGTGCCAGTCGGATCGTTCGGCGACATGACGACTGCGGTCGATCCGGATGGAATCGGCAGTTCCTTACCCAGTGCCGGCAATTCGAACTTCGGTCCCCGTTCGATCGATTCAACCTGATCGGCGTGGCGGCGGATCCACCGTTCGAGCGAGGTATCGGACGGCGGAAAGACCACGATCGGACCGTGATCGTTGCGCCAGCTCGCGATCATCGCGTGAAGTTCGTCGATTCCGTTGGCGAGCACGATCCAGTCGCTGGATACCCCAACCCGTCGTGCCAATCGAAGTCGAAGTCCTTCGGCCAGCGCCGAGGGTGATCCGGGCAGGAGATCGTCCCGCGAGAGCGCATCGTGAACGCCGTCGGGAATGCCATAGGGATTGACCAGCAGATCGAGCCGGTACCGCAGTCCGGCCCAGTCGCGAACCTTGGCCCTGGCTTCGGTTTCCCGGGAGAGTGCGCCGCTCATGCGATTCGTCCCAGATTCACGGCAACGTCGGCGATTGGAACATGCGTCACCCGCTGATGCGGCTGCACATCGTAGATTACGGGACCGCCGGTTACAGTGGCCGCGACGTTGCGCACCGGCG
>JBBJOX010000071.1:0-11210 GCA_037724245.1 Thermomicrobiales bacterium
GCAATGACATTGTGGAATCCGGCGTCCCAGAAGTTCCGGGTTCAATCTGCAACATTGGCTCGCAACAGGTGAAGAAACGATTCGTCGAATTGCCATGGATTGACCTGTCCCACGTCTTCGGCATCGATCTGCGCGCTGGATGGTGTGGCATCGAGCAATGCGCGGATTGTCGTCGATTTTCCGGCGCCTTCCTGGCCAACGATGATGATGAGATTCGATTCAGCCATTGTTCTCGCTCCTTCACTGTTGACAACGCAATACCGTTTTGGGCCGGTACGTTACTCCTGTACGGCCAGCTCGAGTTCAGCCTGAATCTTGTCCATGGTCGAGTTGAAGGCGTCGGTCCTGTCGATATCGAGACGATCGGCGATGACGAAGTTCCACCAGAGCGACTCGGCAAGTTTGTGTTCAAATTCCGCTGTCGGGTTGCCGTCGATACCCCAAATGCCTTCACGTGCGAGAAGAAGTCGCCCGATATATCCAACATCGTTGGCGAAGCACAACATCGGCTCGTGATCGGACCAGACTTTTCCATTCAAGCGCTGCTCGAGCGTTTCATAGAGCGCCCGTTTACGAGCGTCGGACAAGGGAACATCTTTGCTTGCTGGACATTGGAATTCCATTCTACTGCCAGGGCTGAGGATGGGCCGGAATTGGACCGATTTGGCCGAGCTTCAAGTGCATATTGCGGACCGCCGAAACTCAACGCTAAACCTTGGGAACAAATGAGACTGCATTCAGATCAGCGTTTCGTCAGCGCTACCCAGCTATGATGGACCGTCGAAGCAACGGTTTCGCTACTGGAAGTTGGTGACGGCGAATGGATAGATCGAACAATCCCGACCCGGTGATCTGTCACGTTCTTGAATGGGCCGCCGAACTCGAAACCATTCGAGCAGTGCTTTTGACGAGTACGAGGGCGGTTCCCGGAGCAAGACTCGACGCACTCTCGGACTATGATGTCATTGTCTACGTCCGCAATGTCCGCCCATTCTACGATGACCGATCGTGGATCGACGTCTTCGGAGAAGTACTCGTCGCCTATTGGGATCCGCTTCAACCGGCTCCAGAGACCGGAGATGTCTTGACCGGGAACGTCGTCCAGTATGTCGACGGTCTCAAGATTGATTTCACCGTTAGCTCCGAAACGCATCTGAAGCAATTGGCAGATGGTCTTTCCTTGCCTCAGGAACTGGATGCAGGGTATCTCGTGCTTCTGGACAAGGATGGTCTCGCCGCCCGAATTCCACCGCCAACGCACACAGGCTATCGGACGATTCGCCCGGATAACACTCGGTTCCAGGCAATTGTCAACGATTTCTTTGCAGGCGTTCCCTATGTAGCCAAGTGTCTTATTCGCCACGATATGCTGCCCGCACGCTGGTGCCTTGACTACGACATTCGCTTCGAATACCTGCTCCCGATGCTGACCTGGCACGCTGCCAGCGATTACGACTGGTCGATCACGATCGGGGTCAACGGCAAGGGTCTGAAGCGCTATCTGGATTCACGACTCTGGCAATTGCTCGAGTCAAGTTTCGCTACTGGGACAGTTGAAGACACGTGGGAATCGCTGTTCCAGACCATCGCCCTGTGTCGCCTGGCTGGGCTCGACGTCGCCAGCCGCCTCGGTCTTCAGTATCCGATCGCGTTCGATCAACGCGTCACGCGGCACGCGAACGCCATGCGAGAACGGGGATCTCGTTTTCGTTAAACTGTCGGGGTGATCTGATCAAAACTTGCTTGTTGGTAGCTCAGTACCCGCCATGGCGGAGTCCTTGCGCTGTACCCAAGGCAGGTCGAGGAGCATGCCGTTCCTTGCCAATTTCGTCAACTCAATTCCAACGAACAGGTTCATAATTGGAATTCACGCTCTGGTTTCTCATTATTGGCTTGCTGCTTATCGGAATGGCCCTTGGCGGTACATTGCTGGGCCGGGCTCCAATGACAACATCGATGCTGTACCTTGGGGTCGGCATCGCCATAGGTCCTCACGGCATCGGCCTGCTTTCACTGGATCCCGTCGCTGAACCGGAACTCCTGCACCGCCTGGCCGAAGTCGCCGTCATCGTCTCGCTTTTCACCGCCGGGTTGAAGTTGCGAGTGGATTGGCGCGATCCACGCTGGTTGTCACCGATTCGGCTGGCTACGGTTTCCATGGTATTGACGGTGGCACTGGTTGCTGGATCGGGCATGCTGATTCTGGGATTGTCTGCCGGCGCCGCCATTGTACTCGGTGCGGTACTGGCTCCCACAGATCCGGTGCTGGCCTCGGAAGTCGAGGTCGAAAGTCCACAGGATCAGGATCGACTTCGGTTCAGCCTGACCGGTGAAGCCGGGTTGAACGATGGCAGCGCATTTCCGTTCGTGATGTTGGGTCTTGGAGTGCTCGGGCTTCACGAGTTGGGTACCGGTGGCTGGCGATGGGTGGCAATCGATCTTTTCTGGGCTCTCTTCGGCGGATTGGTAATCGGAGTAGTCCTTGGCACAGCGATTGGCTATCTGGTCGCCTATCTTCGTCGCACCCACGCGGAAGCTCTCGGTTTGGACGAGTTTCTGACGCTTGGCCTGATCGCGGTGGCTTACGGGACAGCGTTGCTGGCGCACACGTACGGCTTTCTCGCAGTCTTCGCTGCCGGGCTGGCTGTTCGCAGGATCGAGCAGCAATCGACCGAAGGCGAGTTCGAAGCGGCGATGAGCGAATTCGAACAAACCGGAAACAAGACAGAAACAGCGGAATCAACCGCGTCACTTCATATGGCGCAGGAAATTCTCGGATTCAATGAGCGCTTGGGGCGGATCGGCGAACTGGCCCTGGTTGTGATCGTCGGAAGCCTGCTGTCCTTCGATGTGCTCTCCCTGCAAACTTCTGTCTTCGTCATCGTGCTCGTTTTCGTTATCCGGCCTGCGGCTGCCTGGCTTGGGTTGATTAGAACCGACATTACGCAGAGTCAGAAGTCGCTCATTTGCTGGTTGGGAATCAGGGGCATTGGCTCGATTTACTACCTGATGTATGCGATCGAGCACGGGCTCTCCGAATCAGTGAGTACCCAGCTGCTGACCGTCACGATCGCCGTCATCGCGTCGTCGATTGTGGTCCATGGTGTCAGCGTCGCGCCATTGATGGCGAGATATCAGCGGAGAGCAGAGCACGGTTCAGGAGCAACCTGAACAGCTCGCGGTTTACAGAAAACTTCGAGGCTATTTTGGACCCTGGTACACAAACTCCAGAAGAATTCCGTCTGGCGTGGCGAACATGATCTAAATAGTAGGTCTGCGAATCACTCTCCGAGAATTCGGGCCGATGCCTCGGCGTGTCGAAGAGCAAGTCGACATTCAGCGTGGCCAGATACTCCGCCGCCTTGTCAACATCCGCCTAAAATTCCGAACCAATCGCGATGTGGTTTAGTCCGGGTCCGTCATAGACGTCGGCAACGTCCTTAACCTCACTCATGAATCAAATGCTGTTGTTGTGCTTTCCAACCATCCCCAACGATGTTGCGTCGACATGGATGGCGAGCCTACCCCAGACATTCAAAGGCACTCCGGTATAACGGCAAGTTCTCAGCACGGACGTTGAACTGGATGTGCGCGAAGCCGGATTGCATGACATTTCTCCACTGACTCACCATCCGACACTTGTCGAAGGCACTCAGCAGATACAACCCGGATCGATCCACGGCGTGACACGTGTCGCGCGCCGATCACTCAGCGCACCCGATTCCAGAGGAACTCGAAGACGCTAGCCCGCATATGCGCCGACTGTTTGTTATCGGCCGCTGCCCCGTGGCCACCCTCACGATTCTCGAAGAACCAGACGTCCGGTAGCGTCATAGCCTCCATCCGCGCCGCCATTTTCCTCGCCTGTACCGGTCCTACCCTATCGTCGCTGGTTGCTGTGTAGAAGAGAATCGGCGGATAGTCCTGACCTGCCTCAAGATTGTGATACGGGGAGAATGTTTTCACGTATTTCCATTGTTCGGGATCATCCGGATCTCCGTACTCGGCGATCCAGGAATAGCCGGCGTTCAACTTCGTGTAACGTCGCATATCGAGCAAGGGAACCTCGCAGGCAATGGCACCGAACAGGTCGGGGTAGTGGGTCAGCATGTTCCCGACCAGCAAGCCACCATTACTGCCACCCTCACAGGCCAGATGCGCCGGAGATGTGACGCCACGTGCCACCAGATCCCGCGCCACCGCCGAGAAATCCTCATATGCCCGTAGTCGATTGGCATGCAGAGCCGATGTGTGCCACGAAGGACCGTACTCGCCACCGCCGCGGATATTCGCGACGACGTAGACTCCGCCGTTTTCCAGCCAGGTTCGGCCGACTACGCCGTTGTACCCGGGGGTCAGAGAGATTTCGAACCCACCATAGCCATAGAGCAGGGTTGGATTCGTACCATCGAGTTCGAGTTGCGATGATCCCACCTGGAAATACGGTACGCGTGTTCCGTCTGCAGACTCGGTGAAATGTTGCTCGACAATCAGTCCCGCGACATCAAAAAAAGATGGGGCTGCCTTGATCGTTTCGACTGAGTCGGATCCGATAGTAGTCAATTCCAGTGTCGCAGGCGTCAGATAGCCACTGACCGATAGCCAGATATCATCGCTTTCATCCGCATCGACTGCCAGGGCATGAACTGAGTGAAGTGCCGGAGCTCCTGCCAGAGCCGCCCGTGTCCAGCCAGTTTGCAACTGTGTCAGCACCTCGATCCGGCTGGAGACATCCAGCAGGATTGTCAGCGTCAGGTGGTTTCGCGTGGCACTCCAGTCAGACAGCGAACTTCTAGCATCCGGCCGGAACAGCACATCGACGCATCGATCACCTGCCAGCCAGCCTTCGAGATTCGACGACAGCAACGTTCCTGCAACGTGGGCAGTTCCGTCCAGTTCCCAATCCGACTTCGTCAGAATCAGCAACCATTCATGGAAAAATCCAGTTTCCGTATCATCGGGCGCATCGATTTCAACGATTGCACCATCACGCAGCAGGCTCGTTTTCCGATGAAAGAAATCGACAACATCGGTCAGGATTTCGCGCTCGAACCCGACCGTGTGATCCCTGTCCACCCCGGCCATCATGTGACCGGCATCGACCTCATAGATCGTTTCCGCATCCTGAAGTGATTCTCCACGTCGGAGGCGCTTCACAATGCGCGGATAGCTGGACGTCGTCAGAGAATCCGGCCCAATTTCAGTTGCGACATAGATAGTGTCGGCGTCGACCCACGTCGCGAAGAGCGTCTTCGCAACCGGAATGATGAATCCTTCCTCGACGAATGAATTGGTCGTCAGATCGAACTCACGGAGCGTGATTGCATCACCTCCATCTGGCGAGAGTCGCAGCAGCGCGCGCGAGTGGTCGGGGTGTCGAACCAGTGCACCAGCCCAGACCCACTCAGCAGACTCGATACGACACAGTTCGTCCAGATCGAGCATGATCTCCCACGATGGCTTGTCCTGGCGAAACTGGTCCAGGGTGGTCCGACGCCAGAGACCACGAGGATGTTCGGCGTCTTTCCAGAAGTTGTTGAGCCATGGTCCGTATTTCTGCACCATCGGAATGCGATCCGTGGAATCGAGCACTTCAAGGACACGATCGAACGTCTCCTGGAATGCAGGAGTGCCGAGCATTTCCGACGTTCGGAGATTCTGCTCACTCACCCATTTGAGCGGTTCCTCACCGTAGATATCCTCGAGCCACAGAAGCTCGTCGTGGAGAGGATCTGTTATCGGTGTTGCCATGAAGTTGACCTTTCGACCGTTTCGAACTCAGGAGTCGGCGAGACTCGCAAGCGTTCTTCCGTACTGGTTCATGTCGACGTTTCCACCACTGATCACAATGCCGATGCGCTTTCCCTGATAGTCCCTGGCGAGAGTGTGCGCCGCTGCAAGGCCCAGTGCACCCGTCGGTTCGACAACGACCTTCAGGCGTTCGGCGAAAAGTCGCTGCGCACTTCGCAATTCCTCATCGGTGGCGGTCACGATGTCATCGACGTCCCGCTGGATGATGGCGAAGGTGAGGGTTCCCAGGGCCTGGGTTTGGGCACCGTCGGCGATCGTCCGCGGAACATCGATGCGAACGATCGAGCCTGAGTGAAACGATTGCTGACCGTCATTTCCGGCTTCCGGCTCCACCCCGATGATCTTCGACTTCGAAGATCTTGCTCGGAGTGACAAAGCCGAACCGGAGAGTAACCCGCCACCGCCCAACGGACTGAGGAAGAGGTCGAGATCACCAACCTCTTCGAGCAGTTCGAGCGCCGCTGTGCCCTGCCCCGCAATCACATCGGGGTGATCGAACGGAGGAATGATTGTGAAGCCGTGTCGATCGGCGAGTTCCTTTCCGATCACTTCACGATCTTCGTTATACCGATCATACGTAACCACGTTCCCGCCGTAGCCCATGGTGGCAATCATTTTGGCAGGCGGTGCGTCCGCGGGCATGATGATCGTTGCCGGAATGCCAAGTTCATGCGCCGAGAGAGCTATTGCCTGGGCGTGGTTGCCAGATGAAAACGTGAGCACCCCACGCCGACGCTGATCAGTATCGAACTGTGCCAACGCGTTGTATGCCCCACGGAACTTGAAGGCACCCATCCGCTGGAAATTCTCGGCCTTGAAGAATACTGACGCTCCCAGTAACTCATCGACGTATCGGGAGGTGAGCACCTGTGTCCGATGCGCCACGCCGGAAATGCGCACGGCTGCGGCACGTACATCCTCGATTGAAGGAAGCTGGGTCACTGAACAACCTTGGGTAACCTAAACGACGTTGATCTCACCATCGCGGGATACCTGACCCTCACCACCACCACGCATCAGGGCGAAGTACTTGGCGTCGGGATGCGGAATGATGATCGCCGCTGTTGTCTGCTCTGGTTCGAACTGGAAACCGTCGGTCAGGTTTACCCCGATCGCGCTGAAGTCCAGCAATTTGTCGACAATCAGGTGATGATCGAGATCAGGGCAACTCGGATATCCCCACGAGTAACGCTTGCCGGTTTCTGGTCCGATTCCGATCATCGAGCGAACTCGCTGATGGACGTACTCAGCCAGTGCCTCGGCAGTCGAAACACTCAGCCCGTGGCTGAAGAAACTGTCGGAGTAATCGCCGCGCGCCTGCGTTTCCTCGGTTCGTTCCGACGCTGACTTGCCCATGGTCACGATTTGGAGAACAACGACATCGCGCTTGCCCGATTCGATCGGCAGGAAGTAATCGGCGAGACACAATCGTTCCCGCGCTGGTTGTCGCGGATAGGTCATCCGCGCGATTTCCTGGCTGTGATCATCCGGATCGAAAATCACCAAATCATTCTTGTCCCCATTGGCCGGGAAGATGCCGTATCGAACGCTGGGCTGCAGCCAGGCTGTTTTCTCGGCGTCGGCCTGCATCTTCTTGAGGCGTGGCAGGAACTCCTCGTTCTGCATCTTCTCCCAGGCCTCGTCCTTGAGCCCCTTGCCACCCCAGTGCAGACGGAACAGTGTTTTCAGGTCGAGATGTGGCCAGATGTCGGAGAGTGTGAAATCGGCCATTTCGCGGACACCGAAGAACGGTACCGTCGGTGGCTCGACAATTTTCGTCTCCGATCGCGTCGTGTCCGAAACGCCGGACGGAGCCGAGAATGAATCGCGGCTCGGTCGGTTCAATGTCTTGAAGGCAGAAGCAATCGTGTCCTCGACCAGTCGTTCCCGTTCCGCAGGCACAACGATCTTGTCCATCAGGGACAGCCCCTCGAAGGCATCCTTGGCGTAGAAAACTCCTGCCTCGTACGGAACGTCCTCCTCGACGAAGAGCGAACGGTGGGCATACGGCCGGTTGATCGCCGCGCCACCGATCATCACCGGAAACTTCAGTCCCTGGTGATGAAGTTCCTTGACGCACAATGGCATCTGCTTACTGGTCGAAACGAGCAGGGCCGAAAGACCGATTGCCGTGGCGTTGACCTCGACCGCCTTGTCGATGATCTTGCTAATCGGTACCTGCTTGCCCAGGTCGTGCACGGTGTACCCGTTGTTGGTCAGAATCGTGTTGACCAGATTCTTCCCGATGTCGTGCACATCCCCGTAGACCGTGGCCAGAACCACAACACCCTTGGTCGATCCCTCGACCTTTTCGAGATAATTCTCGAGCTGCGTGACTGACTTCTTCATCGCCTCGGCTGATTGGAGAACAAACGGAAGAATCAGCTCCCCGGCTCCGAACTTGTCCCCGACTTCCTTCATCGCCGGGAGCAGAACGTTGTTCAGAATCTCGACTGCATCGCCGGTTTCGCGCACGGCCTGATCGACATCGGCCTCGATTCCATCTTTCTTGCGGAAGACGATACGGTAGTGAAGTCGCTCCCGCACGTTCATCGTTGCCATCGGATCGACGGCCGAGGAGCTGGTGTCCTCGGTCTTGCCCTCGTAGAACTCGATCACTCGCTGCAAGGCGTCTGGTCGCTTGTTGAAAATCAGATCCTCGGCCAGTTCGCG
The DNA here is from genome assembly GCA_037724245.1 of Thermomicrobiales bacterium. GTDB lineage: Bacteria > Chloroflexota > Chloroflexia > Thermomicrobiales > UBA6265 > JBBJOX01. The sequence goes on from JBBJOX010000071.1 coordinate 8,485, forward strand.
TTCTTCCGGCGAAATTTCGCCAAGCGGGATCACATGCGATGGATGGACGATGGCCAGATCGAGCCCTGCCTTAATCGCGTAGTACAGGAAGATCGCATTGATCACCTTACGCGCGGCAGGATTGATACCGAAGGAAACGTTGGACACACCGAGGGTGGTCATCACCCCGGGCAGCGCTTCCTCGATCAGGCGTATACCTTCGATGGTTTCGACCGCCGAATTCATGAACTCAGGATCACCAGTTGTCAACGGGAAGGTCAGGGCATCGAAGATCAGATCCTCCGGAGCCAGGCCGTATTCGTTGGTGACGATGTCGTGGATGACCTTGGCCACCTCGAGTTTGCGTTCCCGGGTTTTGGCCATGCCTTCTTCGTCAATCGTCAACGCGATCAGCGCCGCACCGTGAGCTTTCGCCATCGGTAAAATCGACTCGATCTTGAGCCGGCCGTTCTCCATGTTGATCGAATTGATGATTGCTCGGCCCGGATACTGTTCCAGGGCATCGAGCACGACGTCCGCCTCGGTCGAGTCGATGACGAGTGGACCTTCGACGGTTAGCGCGAGCTTTTTGACAAGCTTGCGCATCACGTCTTTTTCATTCGTCAGCTCGGTCAGGGCAACACAGACATCGAGGGTATGTGCCCCCTCCTCCATCTGACTCGTTGCGACTTCGAGCACACCATCGAGATCGTCCGCCAGAATCAGTCGCTTCACTTTGCGTGATCCGAGCGTATTGACACGCTCGCCGATGATCGTCGGGGAAGGATCCTGCTGCATGTTGACAGCGCGGATCATGCTCGAAACCTGCGGCAGGGGTTTCGAGGGTCGAAGTGTCACAGGTCGCATTTCGACTTCGCGGACTAACGCGCTGATGTGCTCAGGTGTGGTTCCGCAGCAGCCGCCAACGATGCCAACGTCGAAATTTTCGACCATGTAGCGGAGATCGCGTGCCATCGGCTCGGGTTCCATCGGGAACACTGCAATTCCATTAACATTGATCGGCAGTCCGGCATTCGGAATCACCGAAACTGGTTTGGTGCTGTATTCCCCGAGGTACCGCGCCGGTTCGCGCATGTAATCTGGCCCGGTTGAGCAGTTGAGACCAATGATGTCGACATCGAGATGCTCGAGGATGTTCAATGCCGCGGCGATATCGGTACCCAGCAGCATTCGGCCAGACGTGTCGAGCGTGATCGATGCCTGAAGTGGAATCGACTTCTGCTTTTCGGCAAAGATCTGACGCGCGGCATGAATTGCCGCCTTCAGTTCGAGAATATCCTGAACCGTTTCGATGATCAGCACATCCGAGCCACCATCGACCAGGCCACGAATCTGGTCCAGAAAAAGGTCTTTGACCTCGTTGAACCGGTGCTGTCCCAGCATCGGATCCTCGGACGCCGGTAGCAGTCCCGTGGGACCGATTGAACCAGCAACGAAACGGGGCCGTTTTGCTGTGCTGTACTCGTCCGCCACCTTCCGTGCCAGCGAAGCCGCGGTGAAGTTCAGCTCATAGGTGAGTTCACCAAGGCCATACTCCTCGACCTTGATGTAACTTCCACCGAACGTGTTCGTTTCAAGAACGTCGGAGCCGGCTTCAAGGTACGACGCGTGAATGCCCTGAATAATGTCTGGCTTGACCATGGAGAGATAATCATTAAATCCCTCCTTGCCACCATAATCTTCCTCGGTCAGTTGCATGTTGAGAATTGTTGCGCCCATGGATCCGTCGTAAATAACCGGGCGACTTCGAACCAGTTCAAGAAAGCGACTCATGCGATGGAGATCTCCACAATTAATGACAAGACACCGTGTTCTTTCTTCTAAGATAGTAACGGATGGACACAACTACGGGCCCAGATGGAGAAGCTATGACGATCCACGAACCCAAATTCGCCGCCGATAGCGGACTCTGGACCGTGAGTGATGCCGGACAGATTGAAGCGGCGTTCACCTGTCCACACCTGAAGGTTCGACCCGCCAAAGATCCTGTTCCGCCTCTCCTCGTCGGCACCCGGGCTGGCATGATTTTCGGTAGCCTGGCACGCATGACCGATGGCGAGATCCATCGTCTGCGGCGGCTTGTCGCAGAGTCTCTGATTGCGTCACTCGATCTCGATCGAGTCGACGAATGCACCCGCCAGGCCAGCGAGCTTCTGTTGCGAACGTCGAAAACGCTGGACCAGTGGCAAACCGGACTTTCGTCCTACGCGCTGGGTCTCGCCCTTGGTGTTGCAAAGTCGCGTCTGCCAGCGCTGGCCGACCACGTCGCGAGCTACACCCGTGCTATTTCTCCCGGGGGAAGCGAGCTTCAGACTGCGGAAGGCATGACCGCCGCGGACGAACTCTGGACGCTGGCCGCGAGCCTCAACGTGCGTGCACATCCAAACACCGATCAGGACATCGTGACCGCGAACGTCATTGGGCTCTTCTTTCAAGCGCACGATTCCGTGTCCGGTCTGCTCGGCAATGCGCTCGTCTATCTGCATCAGCACCCCGACGCGACCGATATGCGACAGGTGATTCGGCGCATGGTTCGCGAAACCCCTTCGATCCGGAACACGCGACGATTTGCCGTGCAACCCGTCGCCATCGGCGGTGTGACGATTGATGAGGGTACGACCGTCGTTCTCGATCTCGAACACGCCATGCACAGCAACCCGGATGCCCCATCGGTTGGGTTCGGAGTGGGATCGCATCAGTGTCCAGGTCAGGTCCTGGCGTTCACG
>JBBJOX010000072.1:0-11155 GCA_037724245.1 Thermomicrobiales bacterium
CCGGAGTCCGACTCGCCGCAGCAACTCTGCAACCCGGTCCTCGAGATCACGACCGCGGGCGACCTTGTTGACGAGCAACGGTTCGCTGACGACTTCCAGAACAGTCATCCGGGGATTCAGTGACGAATAGGGATCCTGGAACACCATCCGGATTTCACGACGGTATTGCTTAAGTTCCCGGTTCGACATTGTGGCAAGATCGACCACCTTGCCATCGGTTCGGCGATAGTTGATGATGCCGCCAGTCGGCTTGACGGCCCGCAAAATGGCACGACCAGTCGTGGTTTTGCCGCAACCGCTCTCGCCAACGAGACCGAGAGTTTCACCTTCGTAGATTGTCAGATCAACCCCGTCGACCGCCTTGACGACGCCTGTGGATTTCTTGACGACGCCGGACGAGACCGGATAGTGCATCTGGAGATCGCGAATATCCAGGAGCGGGACCTCACCGGAACGTTGTTGTTGCATCAAACGGCCTCCAGCACCTTCGTAGATTTGGGATCGGATTCAACGGCGTCACCGTAGAGCACACATCGCACATCGCGGCGATCGCCGAGTTGGGTCGGAAGTGGCAGCACAACATCGCAGGTGCCGGGAATCATCGAGTCGCAGCGAGTGTGAAACGGGCAACCCTTCGGGCGATCGAAAGGCGATGGAACCATGCCGCGAATCGAATCGAGCCGCTTCATTCGGGTTTGTCCAAGTCGTGGAATCGACTTGAGCAGGGATTGGGTGTATGGGTGCTTCGGATCGTGGAAGATCTCGTCAACGGTCCCCCGCTCGACGACCAGTCCGAGGTACATGACCACGACTTCATCGGCAATTTCGGCAACCACTCCGAGGTCGTGGGTAATGAACATCATGGCCATGCCGAGTTCATTCTGAAGGCCACTCATCAGATCGAGAATCTGCGATTGGGTCGTCACATCGAGCGCCGTCGTTGGTTCATCGGCGATCAGGAGCGAAGGTGTACAGGCGAGCGCCATCGCGATCATCGAACGCTGACGCATACCACCACTCAGCTGGAATGGATAGGTATCGATCCGCTCCTCAGCTCGCGGAATACCGACTCGCTTGAGGACGTCGATCGTCCGGTTCCGAGCCTCTTCTTTCGACACTTCTTCGTGAATTATTATTACTTCCGAGATTTGATCACCGATTGTGTGGACCGGACTCAGCGACGTCATCGGCTCCTGGAAGATCATCGAGATCTCCTTGCCGCGGATGCCACGAATTTCCCTGCCCTTGGGATCGAGCTTGGCGATGTCGACGATCTGACCCGGCTTGCCGTTCTCGCCTGGTCGCTGGAAAATCATCTCACCTTCGACAATCCGACCCGGCGATTGCACGATCTGCAGAATCGAGCGAGCGGTCATCGATTTGCCGCAGCCACTTTCACCAACGATGCAGAGTGTCTTGCCACGCTGAACCGAAAAGTCCACACCATCGATCGCCTTGACGAGACCTTCGTCAAGGGGAAAGTGGGTTTTGAGGTTCCGGACCTCGAGAATGGTATCGGGGTTCAGCATGTGGGCTCCTGACTGGAGAGTCGAATTCGGAATGTCGAACTAGGATGCATACGGATCAGCGGCGTCTCGCAGCCCATCTCCAAGGAAGTTCAGCGCCAGCACCGCGATGACCACCAGAAGTCCTGGCAGCAGCAACCACGGAGCCGTCGAGATCGAGCGAATATTCTGCGCTTCTTGAAGCAAAACGCCCCAGCTGTTGATGGGCGATCGCAATCCGAGCCCAAGGTAGCTGAGCGAGGTTTCGGCGAGAATCGTGCCCGGAACCGCCAAAGTCAGCGACGCAATGATGTGGCTCATGAACGATGGCACCATGTGCCGGAGGATGATCCGCATTTCACCGGAACCATCGAGACGGGCCGCAGTCACGAATTCCTCCTCGCGCAGGGAGAGGAACCGTCCACGAACCACCCGGGCCAATCCTGTCCAGCCGATGATCGACAGGATCACCGTAATCCCGAAATAGACTTGTAACGGGGACCACGTTTTGGGCACAGCGGCAGCGAGTCCCAACCAGAGCGGAATTCTCGGAATCGAGACCAGGAACTCGATGACGCGCTGAACGACATTGTCGATCCAGCCGCCAAAGTATCCGGACATGCCTCCGAGCAGAATACCGAGCACAAGACTCAGCAGCACACCGACCAGACCGATCGACATCGATATGCGAGTTCCGAAAATCAGCCGACTCAGCAGATCCTGACCGAGGCGATCAGCACCCATCAAATAGAACGGTTCTCCAGCCTCCGTAGGTCCGATCAGGTGCGTGTTGAGCGGAATCACGCCTAAGAACTTGTAATCGATTCCCTCCGCGAAGAGCCGCACCGGAATCTTGGTTTCCTCGTCGAGCGTGAAGGTTCGGGCAAGCGTATTCGTGTCGATCTCGGATTTGTATCCATAGACATACATGCCGAGATCGAAACCATCGCTGGTATCCCAGAAGTGCAGCCGTTGCGGTGGCGCGTAGGTGTACGTGGAGACGACGTCGTTTGGATCGGCCGGTGCCAGAAACTCGGCAAAGACGGCACTCAGGTAGAGCAGAATCACGACAATGCCACCGGCCATCGCCAGCTTGTGGCGGCGGAACTTCCACCACATCAACGTCCATTGCGACGCAACATAAGCAGTTTTTTGCTCGGTCGCAGTAGAGATCGAGTGATCTCGTGGAACTGCGTCTGGCGCCTCTGCTTTGCCTGGCTGTGCTTGCGGATCCAACTCACTCGACATTCGTCTTTGCCTCACATTGATTCACAGAACGTTCCAGCAGATCAAGGCGTGGCATCACATCAACCTGATCCTCGGGTCGAGCCAAGCAAGCAAAATATCCGAGAGTAACGTGCCGATGACCGTCAGCACACTGATCAGCAAAATGATGCTGCCAGCCAGGTACATGTCCTGCGCCAGCAGCGAACGCAGCAAGAGCGGACCGACAGTCGGCAGATTGAGCACGATCGCGACGATCGCTTCACCGGAAATGATCGCCGGTAGCGTCCAGCCAACCGTACTGACAAAGGGATTCAGGGCCAGACGTACCGGATACTTGATCAACAATTGCCGCTCGGACAAACCTTTGGCCCGTGCCGTCACCACGTAGGGACGATTGAGCTCGTCCAGCAGATTGGCGCGCATGATGCGCACAAGACCGGCGGTGCTCGAGGCACCAATGATCAGGATCGGGATCCAGAGATGCGACGCGAGATCGACTGCCTTGTCGAAACTCCATGCGGCGTCGATGTACTCCGGCGAGAACAAGCCGCCAACGCTCTGCCCGAGAAATCTGTACGAGAAATACAGCAGGAGCAGCGCCAGCATGAATTCGGGAATTGCCAGCCCGAGAAAACTCAGGAAGGTCATCACATAATCGCCCTTGGTGTATTTGCGCACGGCTGAGTAAAAGCCGAGCGGAAAGGCGATTAACCAGGTTACGATGATCGAACCGATCGAGATACCGACTGTCCAGGCCATGCGACCACCAATGAGATCGCGCACCGGACGGTTGTATTCGAACGAGTCACCAAAATCGAAATGGAAGAGAATGTTGCGCATCCAGATCAGGTATTGCATGTACATCGGTTCGCCGAGACCGTACTGACGCCTCAGCGCATCCAGGGCTTCCTGATTCACAGTCTCACCCTGACTGCTGAGTGAGCTGACGAGCGTTGTCAGGAAGTCACCCGGGGGAAGCTGGATGATGATGAAAGTCACGATCGAGATCGCGATCATCGTCGGTATCATCAGTAACGTCCGGCGGAAGATATAGAGGGCCATAAGCGAATGCACTCCGTATGCGACAGGCGAGTCGGTTCGTAGCGACGGGAATCCGGTGCAATCGACCGGAAACGCATGTTCGAAACAGCAAGTACCTCAACCATCCGGGTTTTGGCATCAACGTCTATCCAAGGCGATCCAACGCCCCGAAAACGGATTCAAGAGTGTGCGAATTGATAATCTATATAATATAGATTATACGGACGACGGTCAAACCGATTCCGCTTCTACTGCACTTCTTCGTCCTCACGGACGCACCATACTCACTGATAACGCTTTTCAAGTAAACCCCGTTTCCGAAACCATAACAACATCAGTCGAGTGCAGGGACAATCAGATCCTCACCCGCCCTCCAGCTGACGGTGATCAGTCCTGAATCGGACCATGAGATCGTCGGGATCCCGGTATCCATCGACTCCGGCCCCGAGCCCAGTCCCGCAAAGACGATGCAGGCGAGAACTGATCCGCTTTCAATGATGTCAACGTCGAGGCAGGGCAGCACGTGCTTGCCATAGACACTGTTGATGCCATCGTTTCCACCCCACGCCGCCGGGAACGCCGCTCGCGAATAGCCTTGCAGCGCACGGATTCCGACCAGCCTCCCGCCGTAACTCGCCCAACCGGACATTCGATCGGAAGTACGCCCGGAATCGATGAATCCACCAGGCGGGAATCCGAGTGGCGCCGACCCTTCGACCGCGTAAACGTGCACCGCGCCCGGATCCAGAGTCACTTTGTGCAAGCGAAGGTGATGCTCTCCGGCAATAACGATCGCTGTCTCGATCCGGTGCGTGAGCCCTCCGACATGTTGCTCGTAACGTAATCGAAGCCAGCCGGCATCGCTCATCGACGAGGCCAGGGTGATGTCGCGATGCCCAGGCTCACCGTCGTCTACCAGGCATAACATGCTGTCCGGTGAGGGACGTCCATCGATCAGACCGCAATTGAACGGTGCCAGTGTGGAGGTGACGAACTTGCTGTACTTCGACGGGTATTTCGCACTGTGGGTCGAAAATCGCTGGACGTGTCCGGACGATCCGGTTCCGACAACCATCCATCCCGGTTCGGCGAAGGTTTTCAGGAAATCGCCCTGTTCAACCGGCAAGGGAACTTCGTCGTCGCTCCAGAACGGATCGTCGTCGGGGATCGACCAGAGACCGCCAAACGCCTGCATTGCCCAGTACGGGGCGCCAGTCGAGCCGTACGTCTCGCGAATTTCGACACTGCCCTCACTGGTCAATGCCTGGGTCAGCGTTCCATCGGCGCGAATTGCTCCACGGTCGACGTGCCAGCGAAGATGTTGCCCGGTCAGACGTCGCAACAAGCCAGGTTCGTGCGGCCAGATTCCTGCACGATACGCCCAGAGCGGCGCACCAAGCCGCGCAAACTTGTAGGAGAGACTTCGCCCGTACAGCGCATACGACCCGTCCGCTCCATAGAAGTAGGGAACGTGCTGCATCATCTGGCGAATTCGTGCGAGGTGGATTGCGACGTCGGAAGAGCGCGATTCGGGAGCGGTTTGGGCCCAGCACAGGAAGTGGGAGGCAAAGACCCAGTAGTTGTAATCGTCAAAGTGATTGGTTCCGGTCGCTGGTCCGTCGTCGTACCAGCCATTGCCACAATAGACGCCATCGAAATACTCGAGAATCGACGTGATCAGGTCATCGTCGAACGGCTGGTCCAGTGCCTGCCGACTGCCATGATTGAGTAACCAGAACATCGCGAAATTGTTTTTGAATGAATCTGGTGCTGGCGATACAGCCGCCAGCCAGCGAGTAATCTGATCCTGCTGTGTGTGGTCAAGCATCGTCCAGAGGCGATACCGCGTTTGCCAGAGGGAGAATGCGACGTGGCCGGATTCCACGAGATCCAGCGCGTCTGTATCCGGAATCCCCCAATACCCCCGACTCTGCGGATCGGTCCCGTTGAGCACAGCCCGGCGCATGATCTCGACAAGATCGTAGTCCACGCCACGCCAATTGACTGTCGAAGGGCGATTCGGCCACGACAGCCAGCCACCGATTCCCCAAAACATCCGGGTGACGCCTTCGTAGCTTCCGCCAGCATCGTAGGGCGCAGTCACCCCATCGAGGTAGATCCGCGCACCGGTTTCGTCGAGGCAATTCGCCCAGCCAGCCACGACTCGGGCGAACATCGATTCGGCTTCGGATCGGGAAAAGAGCGATTCGTGAGCCATGATCCTCCCGGTTGCGTGGGTAGACAATGAAATCACTCCGATCCTTTGCGGTTCGGAGTGATTTCACAAGCCGTGAACACTAGACGTCGAAGAAGTACTGCTCCGGATTGGTTGGTCCCGGAGTCGGGTAGTAGTAGGCATTGATCATCGGCACCGGAACGTTCTTCATCGTGTTGATCACCAGTCCGTAGCCTGGTGGGAAGAGGCTGGTGCCAAATCCCCAGAACTCTTCCTGGGCAATCACGAGGATCTGGTTGAAGAGATCGTCGCGCATCGCAGGATCGGCCGATTCCTTGAGCTGATCGTAGAGGGCAAACTGCGCCTTGATCGCTTCCGGCGGTTCCTGCGCTTCGGTCAGCGGGCTGGCCGGGTTTTCGTACCAGACGTACCAGGCTTCGGCCCAGCGCGCGCCGGTTCCCATTGGCAGGTAGTGGTGGGCGTAGAGCACGGCATCCTGCAACCCACCATCGCCGACCCAGACGAAACAGTCGCTCTGGTTGGAATCGGCTCGGCTAACCTGCAACGATCGATCGCCGGAATTCATAGTGACATCGACACCAAGTTCGGTACGCCAGACATCGACCGCGATATTGACCAGATCGGTATGGGCATACTCACCACCGCTGACGACATCGATGATGGCAACGAACTTCTGTCCGTCTGGTCGAAGACGCCAGCCATCGGCATCCTTCGTCGGCATGATCCTGTCGAGATGTTCGTTGGCCAGAGCCACATCGAATTCGGTGAACTGCTTGGCCAGCGTCTCGTTGTACCAGGGAGTATCGATACGCGGACACCACTGCCACGGCTCGCCCTGGCTGACGTAGACGGTATCGATCAGGGACTGGCGATCAAGTCCGAGCGACATGCCGATGCGGAAATCCTTGCTAGCGAACACTTCGCGCAGTCCGACATCGGGATGGGTCATGTTGAAGTTGAAATTGGCAACGTTCATCGCTGCCATCTGCGTATCAAAAAGGGTATATCCGCCAGAGACCGAGGCCTCGGCAAGAACGGGCTTGTTGACGTTGCTGACGATATGGCGGACATGCATGTCCAGTTCACCAGACGCTGCCTTGAGCAGCAGCACTTCCGTGTCCTGCAACACGTCGTACGCCACTTCATCTATATAAGGAAGCTGATTGCCCGCGGTATCGACCTTGAAGTAGTACGGATTGCGTTCAAAAAAGACGCGGGTGGTATCGCCGTACGGTTCGATCAGGCGCCAGCCGTGCAGTCGCGGAAGTTCCGGGTTCGACCAGACAGCATCGTATGGCGTGCCCGGGATACCATATCCCTTGGTCCGGCAGAGTTCGACCCAGTCGGCGACACCGGCATCGGCAACGAGATCGTCGAGATTGGTTGTGTTCAGATCCTTGTGGAACTGGCTGAGGTAGTGCTTCGGAAACTGTGTCCAGACAGAACCGAGCGGAGTGGCGAGCTCGGTCAGGAAGAGGCCGTTCGGGCGCTCGAAGGTGATCGTGACTGTGTAGTCATCGACCTTGGTGCCAGTAAATGGGTTCGTTCCGCGGCTCGTCGTCAGTTCGGGGTTCATACTGACGTTTTCGATGTAGAACATGATGTCGTCGGCGGTGAACGGCGCTCCGTCCGACCACTTCATCCCCTCGCGGAGTTTGAAGGTATAGCTCGTGGCATCGTCACTTGCTTCGAACGATTCGGCGATATTGGGGATCACCTCGTTCCAGTCGATACTGTAGCGAACCAGGAAATCGTATCCGACGGTCCGACCGAGCCAGGCAGTGTCGGCGCCGCCAACGAGTGCCGTGCGCCAGCGTCCGCCGTACTTTCCGACCATTTCGTGAGGCTTCACGACCATCGGATTGATCGGCATACGCTCGGCCAGTGCTGGCAATGTGCCAGCGGCGACCTGGGCGGCGAGCATTGGTGACTCACCCATGGCGACAACCGGCGTACCTTCCTGCGCGATGACATAGCCACCGCGACCGGACGCCGCGACCGCGAACCCGACTGATCCGGAAACCTGCAGAAAACGTCGCCGCGAAAATAGAGATCGCCTGGACATGGCATTTCCTTCTGATAGTTGAGGGCCAACGCGTCGGGGTCACATTTATTCCGGTTGTCGAACTATATATAACTCTATCAGTGGAGGCACTGTCAGTCAATCGGCCTGGACTGACAGTTTTAACAGGAGTTGTTGGGCACTATCGCCAACCGTGAGGGAGCCGCAGGCAGGGTCCTCACGATTTGGGCAGGGTCCTTGGCTAGTCCCTGACCCGGATTGCAACGACACCGACCCGCGTCGTCACTCCGACAATGAGTAATAGCGTTGCAACAAACAGAGGCTACCCCGATTGAGATGGCCCCTGTCTGATGCGCATTCGGCACCGTTAGTTCTGGAAGAAGTACTGCTGCGGGTTTGTCGGACCGGGGGTCATGTAGACATACGACTCCGGGAAGACATCCGGCACATTCATGAAGTTGTTCTTGACGATTGCGTAGCCGTTAATCGGCAGCACGATGCCCATTCCATAGAACTGCTGCTGCGCGATCTCGAGAATCTGCGCGAACAGTTCGTTCTGGCGATCGATATCGGGTGACTGCCTGATCTCGTCGTAGAGCGCCATCTGCTGCCTGGCGGCTTCTGGTGGCTCCTCTGGCTGGGTCGTCGGGTTCGACGATTTGTCGTACCAGGCGCTCCAGGCCTGTGCGAAGTTGGATTCGTTGCTGAACGGGAAGTACCAGCGTGGATCGTAGATCGCGTCCTTCGATCCGCCACCGCCACCCCAGATGACACAGTCGTGATCGTTGGCTTCCTTGCGGCTGTAGAGTAAGCTCCTGTCCTCCGGACTGGTCACAGTGTTGACACCAACCGCTTTCCAGTACTCGGCGATCAATGTCGTTGCGTCGTTCTGTTCGGGGGTCACACCGCCACCGGTTGCAACCTCGATCGAGATCAGCAGTGGCGAACCATCCGGTCGCAGGCGATTGCCGTCACCATCCTTGTTCGGCAATACGGCATCCAGCTTCTGGTTGGCCAGATCAATATCGAATTCAGTGTATTGCGTCGCGAGCGTGGCATTGTGAAAGGGCAGCCCTTCGATCGGCGCCAGCTGCCACGGTCTTCCCTGACCAACAAAGATCGCGTCGATGATTTCCTGTCGATTGATTGCGTGAGACAACCCGACTCGGAAGTCAAGATTCTGGAAGATCTCTCGAGTCAACGGATCCTTGTGAGTAAGGTTCAACGAGATCGAGACGGCGTTCATGTTCGCCGGAATCGTCTCGACGAAGTGCATCTCTGCTGCCTCGAGGCTCTCTGCCAAGACGGCCTTGTTGGTATTGGTATTGATGTGGCGGTCGTGGAAATCAAGTTCGCCACTGAGTGCCTTAAGCAACAGCACTTCATTGTCCTGAAGCACATCGTAGTCAATGTTGTCGATGTACGGGAGCTGGTTTCCCTCGGGGTCGACTTTCCAGTAAAACGGATTTCGAACGAGGTTGACGCGGACAGCATCGCCGTACGCTTCCTCGATTACCCAGCCGTGGAGGCGTGGCAATTCAGGATTCTGCCAGAGTGCGTTGTAGGGCGTTCCTGGGATACCTGCACCACGGTTTCTGAAGAGTTCGACCCAGTCGGCAGTACCGTACTGCGTCACTAGTTCCTGCAGATTGGTGGTGTTGTATTTTTAATGGAACTGCTCGAGGTAATGCCGGGGATATCGTACCCACTCCTGCCCCGCATCTTGTGCCATCTCGCCCAGTGCGAAACCATTTGGCTGCTCGTAGGTAATGATGAATGTCACGTCATCGACAACCTCGATTGTGAACGGGTTGGGGCCGAGACCTGTATTCAAATCGGGATCGCGGTAGAAATCATTGACGTAGAACTCGATATCGGCAGACGTGAATGGCGCACCATCCGACCACTTCATGCCTCGACGAAGCGTGAAGGTGTAACTCAACGCGTCGTCGCTGATCTCATACGACTCGGCGACGTTCGGAATCGGTTCGTTCCATTCGAGATCCCATCGAACCAGGCCGTCATAGCCGCTGGTGCGATCGAGCCAGGACGTATCGTCTCCGCCTACGAGCGCAGTCCGCCATTGGCCACCGTACGTGCCAATCTCTTCATGTGGCCGAACCACCATCGGATTGGTTGGCAGGCGCTCGGCCAAGGCAGGCAACGCTCCGGCGGCAACCTGTTCGGCGAGCATTGGAGCCTCACCAGTCGCGACAATGGGAGTGCCCACCTGTGCGGTCGCATAGCCACTGTGTCCGGTGGCAACGACTGCGATCCCGACCGAACCGGAGAGTTGAAGCAAACGACGACGCGAGAACCGTGATCGATCGAACATGGCACTTCCTCCTGTTTGTAAAACCACTCAAAAGTCGGTCTTGAATTCAGTCCGGTGTCCGAACTATATATCGACTCTAGCAGCGGCGAAGGTTCGAGTCGATTGGTACAAATACCGATATGGTTTCGAGATATTGATCCAACGAGCCGCAAACCAATGGAAGCAAAAAGTGTTTCCGATATGTAAACGCGGCCATCATGAAGCCTGATACTGTGACTAAATGTGGGTCTACGGGCTAATCAAGTACTCGAAACGGGTTGGCAACTATGTCGATCGAGCAGGCGGCAATATACTGATCGACCTCATCAGTTGGAAAGGCGTCATCGATTAAAACCTTTTCTGCAAACAGCGATTCCGTCTATTTGTCCAATGCGCGAACTATATTAGAGCAATGTAAAAGGGCGATCCCGGAATCGGGACCGCCCTGAACTTTCACGTCTGAAGTGGTCAGACCTGGAAGTAATACTGCTGTGGATTCGTCGGCCCCGGTGTCATGAAGACGTACGCTTCGTCGAAGATATCCGGAACGTTCATGAAGTTGTTCTTGACAATCGCGTAACCGTTGATCGGCAACACGATTCCCATCGCGTAGAACTGCTGCTGCGCAATCTCGAGAATCTGTGCGAACAACTCATTCTGGCGATCGGCGTCCGGAGACTCTCTCAGCTCGTCATACAGAGCCATCTGCTGTTGCGCGTATTCTGGTGGTTCTTCCGGCTGCGTGACCGGGTTCGAGGGTTTGGCGTACCAGACTTGCCAAGCCTGCGCGAAGTTCGACTCACCACTGAACGGGAAGTACCAGCGTGGATCGTAGATCGCATCCTTCG
>JBBJOX010000073.1:0-2485 GCA_037724245.1 Thermomicrobiales bacterium
CAGATCGCCATAGATGTTCGGCGGATTCATGATGCCGTTGATGACCAGGTTGTTGAAGTGCCCACCGGAACCGAGATCAAGGTATGGCCAGGCGCTGTGGAACTCAGTTCCGCCATCCTGCGCCACCACCGTTTTGCCAAAACCACCCGGCATCACACCACCGGCATACATCGCGGCAGAGAATGCCGCGCCCGTACCCAACACCTTGCGCCGCGAAACCTGTGAGTCCAAACGTATCTTTCGATCGGAAACCATTCAGTTCTCCTCCATAGTCATAAACAGCTATCACCCTTGAACGAAATCTGTGCCACAACAATCCCGGGTAAGGAACCGGCACAGCCATACAAACGAGACGAGACGAGCCATGTGGCTCGCCTCGTCCATGATTCTACCTGCGAAACGCTCAGCCCGCGAACGGCTCGAGCAATCCGGTCAGAATCAGAATCGTCGGGATGCCGTCTGCGTACGGGCTGTTCAGCAGGATGGGATCATCATCTGCTGGCCACGATGCAACACGCACGCCTTCGAGTGCGGAGTTGTTACCGAACCGCTCGTAGAGCGGAATGATATTTAGCAACTCGTTGAAGACCTGAGCGATGGTGGTCACCTGATCGAGCTGCAGCCCCTCGTCCATGCCGAGAGCACTGTCTCGAGTCAGCGATTCGAGATCAACCATTCCAGCAACATCAGTTTCCTGATCCAGCGGGAATGCCATACCTTCGCCGCCATTGTTGATGGCGAGGGTGTTGTGGACGAAGAACGCTGTCTCATAGGAGAAGCGAGGGTGTGGGTTGGAAGAACTGCCCCAGCCCTGAATTGCCAACTGGAAGTTCCCCATATCGATGTCGATACCGATCTGGGTGAACGTGATTGGGCGTCCCGTGACATTGAAGCCAAATGCGTTGAGCTGTTCAACGACATTCGCGCCAGTCGCCGAGTAGTCAGCAAATTCTGCTGGCCACATCAGCTCGTAGGCAGCTTCGGTACCGTCCGGTTTGCTCCACGTTCCGTCCTTGGTCCAGCCAGCCTCGATCATCAGGGCCTCGGCGCCTGCCGGATCGAGGGCATAGGTGTTCAGTCCGGCAATCGCGTCTTCCCGAACCCAGGTTGGAACCAGATTGTCACTGATACCAGCCATGTAATTGACCGGAACACCCGACTCGGCCAGCGAAACGAAGCCAACCTGGGCCCGGTCGATCGCATAAGCCAGTGCCTGGCGAACCCGCTTGTCGGCAAACTCCGGCAAGGTTGCGAAGTTGAAGAGCAACGCCGCTCCACCGTATGTGGGCGGACGAAGCACGCGAATGCCTTGTGCGGCGAATTCGAGCTCGGTCGCCGGGGCGAAGCCCTGGGTTGCGTAGTCGATTTCCTTGCTCAGCACGACAGCCGAAATGGTGTCGGTTTCGCCGTTGAAGTTGACGATCTTGTCGAACTTGGCCATATCGGCCCAGTACGATGTCGTGTTCTTCGGCATGTCGAACTGCGCATTGGTGATCGTCGCCGGATCGATCGTGTACGGGCCGTTGACGACCGGAGCTTCCGGTCGGAAGGCATTGAACTGATCGAGCAGCTGCAGGAACTCTGGTGCTTCGGAATCCATCCCACCAGTGCGAAGGGCGTTCGCCTGGGATGCGAACTCACCATAGACTGCTGCCGGAAGCGGTGAGCGGCGGATAATGTAGCGCTCGACCACGGTCGAAGGTGTGGACATGTGAAAAGAGATGTTGAGATCATCGACTGCGGTGACGGTATCGATGTAGCTCCAGACGGTGTTGCTGGTCAGCCAGAGAATATCGAAGGTCGCCACGACATCAGCTGTGGTGACGGCTGCACCGTCGGACCACATCACGCCTTCACGCAGCGTGACATTGAAGGTATCGATGCCGTCCGCTACTGGTGAAGCCATCGGAGATGCATCAGGCGATGCAGCCGGAGTTCCTGCAGCGGCAGCTCCGGAGGCACTGAAGGACCATTCGGTCGCGAGAAGTGGCAGCCACTCCCAGTCCGACCAGTACTGCAGTCCCATCGGCACGAACATGAGATCGCCATAGATGTTTGGCGGATTCATGATGCCGTTGGTCACGAAGTTGTTGAAGTGGCCACCGGAGCCGAGATCAAGGTATGGCCAGGCACTGTGGAACTCGGTTCCGCCATCCTGGGCCATGACTGTTTTGCCAAGGCCACCCGGCATCACGCCACCGGCGTACATTGCTGCTGTCAGCCCGGCACCTGTTCCCAGGAGTTTGCGGCGGGAAACCTGCTTGCTCAGAAGCGTTTCTTGAGCAGAAGCCATTCGAACCTCCTCAGTAATTACGACACACGTTCGATCGTTGACGAACGCTGCTTGCTGGGACCCACAGGCTCAAAGCCCGTCATATGCATCACGTTCCTCGATCATCGAGCGGTATGATGCAGTCCGACCTCCTTTCACCATGCCATCCGTGTCAGTTGGCATTGCGCGACTGTAGCGACGATCGGGAAGTGC
>JBBJOX010000073.1:2585-10988 GCA_037724245.1 Thermomicrobiales bacterium
TCGTGCGTGATGAAGAGGAAGGTGACACCGAGTTCGTTTCTCAGTTTCAGCATGGTGTTCAGCAGCGAGACCCGGATCGATACATCGACCATCGACACCGATTCATCGGCCACGATCACCCGGGGATTCAGCGTCATTGCCCGGGCGACGGACACGCGCTGGCGCTGACCACCCGAGAGCTGATGGGGATACTTGTCGATGAAGTTTTCGATGGGCTGGAGATCAACGAGTTTGAGAAGTTCACCAGCCCGTTTCGTCGCCTCGGCCTTGCCCCTGGTGATCTTGTGCTTGAGCAATGGGGCTCGCAGGATATCCCCGACAGTCTGGATCGGGTTGAGCGAGGCGTACGGATCCTGATGAATGATCTGCACCGCTCGCCGATATTCACCAAAGGCATTGCGATCGAGTTGATTGATATCCTTGCCTTCGAACAGCACCGTTCCGGAAGACGGTTTGAGCAACCCGGCGGCCATACGCGCAACGGTTGTCTTGCCACTCCCACTCTCTCCCACGAGGCAGAGAATATCGCCCTTGTAGAGATCGAAGGAGACATTGTCGACGGCAGTAATGCGACCACCGCGGGTGTCGAAGTTTCGCGTCAGATTGTTGAGTTGCATGATTGGTTCGGGCATCGTCTGTAGTCCTTGGTGCGAAACACATGGCCGAAGCTAGATGGTGATTCCCTCGGCCTCGGCCTTTTCCCAGATACCAATGTCCCGCGTCACCTTGTCGTGATGATGACAGGCCGAGAAGTGGGTACCGCCGTGGTCGACCAACGGTGGATCGTCGGTTTTGCAGATCTCGGTCGCGTACGGGCATCGTGGATGAAATGGGCAACCGGAAGGAATTTGCAGCAGGTTCGGGGTTGCTCCAGGGATCGATGTCAGCTGCGTGAATTCCTCACCGGCAATCGGGGGAACCGCGTTCAGCAAACCGACCGTGTAGGGATGCTTCGGTGTGTAGAACGTATCGCGAACCGGGCCGTATTCGACGACCTTACCGGCGTACATTGTGGCGACACGATCAGCCAGTTCCGCCGCCAGTGAGAGATCGTGCGAAATGAAGATCATCGTGAAATCGAGCCGGTCACGCAATGTGCGAATGACATCGATGATGGCTCGTTGCGTCAGGATGTCGAGGGCCGTCGTTGGTTCGTCGAGAATGATCAGCTGCGGTTCGAGCAGCAGGGAGAGAGCAATCGAGACCCGCTGTCGCATACCGCCAGAGAGTTCGTGCGGGTAGGCATCGTAAACACGTTGCGGATCCAGCTGAACCATGCGCAGAAGTTCGAGCGTACGGTCCTTGATTTCCTGCCGGTTTTTCCAGCCGTGGGCGTTCGCGGTTTCGCGGAACGTGTCCTTGACGCGCATCACGGGATTGAGTGAGTTCTGCGCCGCCTGGAAGGTCATGGCGCATTCGTTCCAGCGGAACTTGCGGAACGCCTTGTCATCCAGATCCATCAAATTGAACGTTTTGCCATTGGAATCGCAGTAGATCGCCTTGCCACTCGAGATCCTGGCATTGCGAACCAGCATCCGCAACAGCGCAAAGCCGAGGGTCGATTTTCCGGAACCGCTTTCGCCGATCAGGGCAACAGCCTCGCCCTGGCGGATATCGAGGTTGACCCCACGCACGGCAGACATCCAGCCGTGCGGCGTTTTGTATTCGACACTCAGATCCTCGATCGAGAGAATCGTTGGCGCGGTCGATGCTGCAGTACCGCGCTGGGCGGCCCGGGTGTCTGAACTCATGAGCCATGGCCTCCGGAAACTGAACAGATCTCGAGGGTTCGGGTGCTGGGCATCGCCATCAAATTTCTCTCAGTCGCGGATTGAACACATCCTCGAGCGAGCGCGCAATCAGTGTCAGCGACCAGATCAGCATCACGATCATGAAGATCGGAGCGAGCAATCCCATCATGCTGTCGGCATTGAAGACGGCACCGCGGCGGAAGGCATCCTGAATCATCAAGCCCCAGTTCGAATTTCGGAAGGAAACGAGACCAAGGAAGTAGAGAATGACCTGTCCGTAGATTGCGCCGGTCATGTGAAAGACGAAATTGATCACGATGTAACTCGCCATGTTCGGCAGGATCTCCCGGAAGAGAATCCGGGGAGTGCCAAGATCGAGCATTTTCGCGGCCTCGACGTATTCGCGCTCCCGAAGTGACAGCACCTGCGAGCGCACCGCCATCAGCAAAACCGGCCAACTGGTACTGGCAAGGATCGCCGCCAGCAACCACGGATTGTCGAGCTTGATGAAGGCGGCCAACACACCCAGCAGAATGATCGAGGGAACAGTCAGCACGATTTCACTCAGCGTCAGCGTGGCTGTTTCGAAGGCACCGCCGATCATCGCGGCCAACGCACCGAAGATGACCCCGATTGCGGTTCCGACGAGGGCCGCCAGCGCCGCGACCAGAATGATGCTGGTGCCGCCGTGCACAATCTGCGCCCAGATATCGCGACCACTGTGGTCGAAGCCGAGCGGATGTCCCCATTCCGGTTGACCATAGATGTTCGTGACATCGGTCAATCCTGCTTCCGGCACGATGAACGGACCGATGAAACAGAGGAGCAGAATGAACGCGAGCATCACGAATCCGAAGGTGCCCAGCTTGTTCCGCGCTACGAAGATGCGAATGAACCCGCGTTTTTTGACAGGACTGACAGAATCGGTTGGCTCACTGGTTGTTGCTACATCGAGTGCTGTCTGAACCACGGCCGCCTACCCTTTCGATCGAATGCGTGGATCGAGCCGACTGTAGAGGAAGTCGGCCGCCAGATTTGCCAGAACAACCGAGACGGTAATCACCAGCAAAATGCCTTGCAGCAACGGATAGTCGCGAGCGTTGATCGCTTCGTAGAGTCGCGAGCCAATCCCCTGGTACTGGAAGATCGGTTCGACCAGAAGCGAACCGCCGACGACGAATCCGATGGAAATGGTGAGCGTGGTGAACAGCGGCAGAATCGCATTTCGACCTACATAGAAGAGCAGGACGCGCCACTCCGGAATACCGCGGGCGCGCGCCGCAGTCACGAAATCTTCTTCGAGTGCGGCTATCGTGCTGCTTTTCATGAGCAACATCCAGCCGCCAATACTCGTGATCACGTAAACCGAAATCGGCAACACCGCGTGGTAGAGCGCGTCGCCAAGAAAGGCGAACGAAAACTCGGTCGGTTGTCCACTCGAAATCGACCCTCGCATCTGGACGTAGGGTATCCATTCCAGCCGCACTGCGAAGATCACAATAATGAAGAGTGCCAACTGGTAATTGGGAATCGAGTTCACCAAAGAGCCGAAGGTCGACATGATGCCGTCGAACAACCCACCGCGGCGGTAGGCCATGATCATGCCGATCAGGCTGCCAAGCGTGAACGAAATCAGAAGGGCGGTACCGACGCTGAATACTGTCCACCAGATACGCGACTGAATGATCGACGCAACCGATGTCCCGGTGGCTGTCAGCGACATGCCCAGATCGCCCGAGGCGAGATTCTTGAGGTAATCGAGGTACTGCAGCATGATCGGCTGGTCCATGTCGATCGCGAAGAGCGAACGGGCCTGGTTGGACGCATCTTCATAGCTGTAGCCGTACTGCGTAATCTGCTGGTTGATGTACACCTGAACCGGATCGCCAGGCAAGAGCCGAACCATGAAGAAAATCAGCGATGAGACGAAGAACACCGTCAGAAAGGCCCGGATCAGTCGGCGGAAGAGAAATCCACCGAAGATTTTCCGGAATCTGCTCTTCGGGACTTCCTGTGGCGCGTCGGGTAGTGCGATCATCTGCGCACTGGCTGCCATTTCTGCCATCGTCCGCTCTCATTTCATGATGTCGACCTGCAAGCATCCACCCGTTGGCTGAAGTGACAGCGAACGAGCTTCCGTACTCACATGTGAGCATCCTTGATCAAACATGCAACGTGTGTAGCCAGAATAGCAGCACGAGGGAAAGAGGTTCAATGCGACGGTGCCCGCAATGATCATGTTGGCTCGAACCGTCGCATGTGCGGAAACACAGAAAAAAGCGGGAACCATCTGTGCACGACCTGTCGAATGATCAGATACATCACAGAAACCCGCGATGCATCAGGGATTCGTGCCTGTGTACGTCAACAGGTCAACCCGAACGCTCCTGTTCCAGCGCAGGTCACACGATCAATGCTGGATCGAGACCATGGTTCCGGTTTTGGCAGATTCGTAGGCAGCAAGCGCAACCTGAACTGCCTTCAGGCCGTCGACACCAGTGACCAGCACGTCAGTTCCCTGCTGCACGGCATCGATGAACGAGGCAATCATTTCCGGATCTCCACTGTGCTCGACAGGAACAAAGGCGTAGTTGGATTGCGCCCCCGGCATCACCGGATGATCATCGCTCGAGGCATCTCGTGACACGTGCAGGTTGTCGTTGAAGGCATCGAGTGAGATCACTCCATCCTCGCCAATGACATCGATCATCACACCGCCCCAGATTGGCCAGGATGCGGGGCGCGACCAGCTTGTGTCCAGACTGACTGGCAACCCATTGCTCATCCGCATCATCAGCAATCCGGTATCGTCGACCGGAATGTCATACATCCGGGTATCGATCTCGGCGAAGACATCGGTGAACTCAGCGTCGAACATCCAGCGAAGCACATCCACGACATGCACCGTGTGGTCGATCACGGCCCCACCACCGGCGAGTTCCTTGTCGACGAACCAGCTGTGCGGACATCGGCCCGGATTGCGGGCCGCAACCGCCAGCGGCGTACCGATACGACCGCCCACGACGGCATCGCGCAGGGCGACGACAGCTGCGTGAAATCGAACCGGGAAGGCAGTTTGCAGTTGCACTCCCGCCCTGGCACAGGCGTCGATCATTGCCTGGGCATCGGCAACATTGGTCGAGAGTGGTTTCTCGCACAACACGTGCTTGCCCGCCTCGGCTGCGGCAAGCGTCATCTCTTTATGTCGATTGTTTTCGGAGCAGATGATCACGGCGTCGATATCGTCGCGCTGTACCGTCTGCCGGAAATCAGCTTCCCATGGCACACCGTAGCGTTCGGCCGCAGCTTTTCCGCGCTCCTCGTTATCATCGGCAATAGCGACCAGCGTCGCGTTGGGAAGGCCCTGAATGGCTTCAGAATAACTGTAGCCATGCCCGTGGGCCAGGCTGAGAACGGCAATCCGGACCGGTGGTTTCATACTCATCTTGTTCCTCGGGTTCTGCTGATAGCAACGGTGGTCGATCGCTTCGCCTGGACGTTCAGACGCGCTGGCCCTGCTCGTCGAAGGTAATCGGTTCCCCGGTGCGAACGGATTCGAGAACAGCCAGTGATAGCCGGAGTGCGTGCAACCCTTCCTCACCGTCGACCAGTACGGGATCGCCCGATTTCAACGCCCGGGCAAAATGCTGGACTTCGATCCGGTGCGGCTGGTTGCTCGAGGGCCGAGCGTAGGACGGAGACGGGATTGTTGGAACGTTGAGATCGAGCTCTTTCGTTCGCTCCAGCACGAGGGTGGACGAATCCTCGCTCTCGTACTTGATCAGGCCAGTTTTGCCGGCCACTTCGATCGAGGTCCGGAAGGTGGCATGGCTCCAGCTGGCCTCGGTGTGAGCAATCACGCCGCTGTGAAACCGGATCGAGACCATAACGTAGTCCCGTTTCTTTTGAATCGGTGAATAACTGAGCCCGTGGGCATATATTCGCTTCACTTCGCCAAAATACCAGCGGAGTGTATCCAGCTCGTGAATCAGCAGATCGAGAACAAGCCCACCGCTTTTTTCGAGGTCAGCGAACCAGGGCCTTCTTTGCATGACGGGTGGGCTCAAACGCTGTGTGCGAACCGTTGCCACCTCGCCGATCGATCCGTCGTCGATCATCGTCTTGATCTTCGCGTTCTCGTGGTAGAAACGGACGACATGCCCGACCATGAAGGTCACTCCGGCATCCTTGCAAGCCTGCACCATTGCCTGCCCATCCTCCGTTGTCATCGCGATCGGCTTTTCGCAGAACACGTGCTTGCCGTGACTGGCGGCGAGTTCCACCGCTTGCCGATGCAGAAAGGTGGGAAGCGCGACGAGGACGGCATCGACGGAAGGATCGGAGAAGGCTTCTTCCATAGAGGTAGTTGCCTTGCCCCCAATGTCGTTGGCCAGGCGTTCTGCCACTGGCAGATCGAGATCGACCAGCCAAACCAGGTCTGATTCCTCGAGTGCTGCCAGTGATCTGGCATGAACCCCACCCATGCCACCAACTCCGGCGATCGCGAAGCGAACCGGCCGGTCCTGCATGTTCTCGTGCGTGCTGACGTTGCTGCGAATCTCTGCTGTCATCTGCGCTACTGCCCCATTTCGCGTGCGTCACCGGATTTACGGATCACTGGCGCGAATTGTCGCAGAGTCTGGCAGCGTGTCCAGATGTGAGAGTATCTGCGCATTGATGAGCACATGTGCCAGTTGGAGAATCCACGAACTCGAAACTCAGCCAGCATTGCGGACGTATTCCGCACGCCAGTGAAAGAATTCTGCATCACCTTCAACCGAGATGCGTTCGATCACAGTGCTCTCGAGTCCGGTGCCGGTGAATGCGTCGATATCTGCCTGCACCAGGGGCCAGGGCGGGCCACTGCCAAAAGGAGTGACTTCATTTTTACCAGCGGCAACCAGAATAAGATGTCCACCCGGAGCAGTCAGCGACGCGACACTCTGGAAAGCACTGGTGCGCAGCGTCACCGGCAGAGCCTGCACAGTAAAGACTTCGACGACCAGATCGAACCCATGGGTCCATGATCCCGGAAGATCGAACACATCAGCGACGAGATAATCGACGTGCGAATCGGGAAAGCGCTGATTTGCGATCGAGATACCACTTTCCGATACATCGAACGCAGTCGTGGCGAACCCGAGTTCGGCGATGAACTCGGCAGTGTCACCAGTTCCGCATCCAACGACGATCGCCGATCGACCACTTCCATCGATCGCGTTCTTGTTGGTCCATTCCGCGATCAGGGGATGGACGGTACCGCGATCCCAGGGAATGGTGGCGCGTCCCTCGATCGCCTCGGCATACAGCATTTCGAACCAGCCGATTGGATCTCCGGATTTGAGCGAATCTCCTGCCAGCACATCGGTACGTCGATTGGGATCATTGTGATTCATCGTGTGTCTTTGCCAATCGAACCTGGGAAATCGCGGTCTTCCAGATTCTGAAGTCGTGCGATCTGGAGAGGCGGAAAGTCCTTCCAGCCTGCACTGACATCGCCTGGACCGAATTGATGAACGTACGTATCGAGGAAGGTTTGCCACCGCCGCATGGCTTCCGTGGCTTGGGCAAGCGTGAATTCACCGGCTTCGATCGCATCGGCGAACTCATCGAAGTCGACGGTACGGTAGGGACGTCCGTCTGTCGGGACGAAAAGATCGATATCCATATCGGTAAGATCGTAGCGATCATCGGTTTGCGCCCAGCTCACGAGATCAACGTACCAGACTGGATCTCCTCGCTCGACCCAGATATTGGGAATAGCCATCTTGATCCCAGGATCGAGGAGCAGGAAATGACGCTGCGCGCAGTAACCCTCGGCTGTTTTGAGCGTGGACGCGGTTTCGAGCCAGGCAATTACGTTTCCATCGCGCAATCCTTCCCAGACAACCTCGCGATTTCTCCATGTGACTGATACCTGTTTCATGTGTCCTCCTGTTGAGCATTTCTGTATCGATGTCGTTAAACGGAGGCATGGCAAGGGCGGCGACTTCTATTTCCACCATGACACCATGACACGAACTTGATTCGACGACATCGGCGCCGCATATGGTACTCAAGCGCACCCTCGGATCACGATAAGGTACTTTCAGGCATGAAAGTACCTTAAGGAATCTGCTGTGGTACTCAAGCGCACGTTTATATCAGGGTCCCGACCGGTTCCGGGGCTCAGGCGTGCTGCAGCGCGTGGTCGAGGAGGTACTGCCGGTCGCGGGAAAGATGACCGTCGGCGAGGTCGCGCAGTTCACCGATCAGTGGTTCATCGCGGCTGGCGACGATCTGCATGGCAATGATGCCGTAGAGATCGATCAGTTCGGTTGTCCTCATGAAATGGACAACCTCGCTGCGCCAGCGATCGCGCGCGGGATGACCAAGAAGCAGATCGAACAACCCAAGCAGGATCTGCTCGTCTTCCGATTCACGATGCGCCTGGATCACAAATGGCACGAGATCGGTCGGCAGATCGGTCAAACTCCGCAGGACTTCTCCGGTGACCGCTCCGCTACCATGAGGAAACGAGGCAAAGGCAAAGAGTGGTGCAAGCTGCTGACAGGATGCCAGCACGTGAACCGCAGTCAGTGCTGGTTCTTCCGAAAACGAGTTTCGTGGATCGTTGAGTAATCTCGTTGCGAACATGGCGCCGAGTTCGATA
>JBBJOX010000074.1:0-10948 GCA_037724245.1 Thermomicrobiales bacterium
ACCATCGGCACCGAGATGCTGCACGATCCGGCTGCGTTCGATCACCTGCCGCGTATTGTTCGAACCGGTGCCGGCGATCACGGGAACACGCCCGGCCGCCTGTTCGATCACCAGTTGCACGACGCGGGTGAACTCGCCATCGCTCAAAGTCGGTGTTTCACCGGTCGATCCGCAGGCAACCAGGCCATCGATCCCTTCGGCAATCTGGAACTCGACCAGTGACCGGATCGCCGGTTTGTCGAGCTCGCCGTGAGTGAAGGGGGTGATCAGGGCGGTCCAGGATCCGCGCAGGGTGGTTGACGTCATCATGGTGAATGTGCTCCTCGACTGGGTAATGGAAAACTCCGAAAGAGAACAGAAAACGGACCCGGCAGCGGCCTGAGCGTCATTCGCGGAGGAGCGAACGCGGTCAGACCCCGGGCTTGTTCCTTCCGGAGTTGGAGGGGGTGTGTCGAAGCAGTGTGATCAAAGGTCGCATCGGTGACTCCTGACGGCAAACAGGCGAATCGCGGGATGAACGCGACATCGCATCGGTACGGGATGATGATCGCCTGCACTGCGCAAACGAAAAAACACCGACATCCTCATGGCTGAGGACGAGCGGTGTTGGCCCGTGGTACCACCTCTGTTTGCCGTTGCCTTACGGCGAACGACCTTGACTGCACGGCGGAGCGATTCGCTCGCGATGCATCGGTTCTGTAACGGGAACCGCTTTTCCGGATTTCACCGGATGCCCGTCGCCGCCTACATGATTCGGTCAGTGGACCGAATGTTCGGGGCGCGGCTCAAGGGTCTTATTCGCTGGCGATCCTGATCCCGCATCACAGCACACGCGGTTCTCTGTATCGAACCTGCCAGGTACTCGTCCCTGTCACAGCCATTGGCTCTTGCTTTGTTGGGGTCCACGTTACGCAGGGTTGGCCGTGGTGTCAAGTGGGGCGGCCGAATTGTCCGATCATGGTCCAAAGCTATCGAAATGGAACTTGCTTCACCGTGTGTGGGGCTGGTCCTTGGTACGAGCGCCCGAAGTTCGGGCGATGAGTTCGTATCCCGCGTTGCAGATATTGTCATAACACCGGTGAATAATTTCACAAAACGCTATTGACTCTCCGTCCACCACGCCCTAGTCTTGGTTTCAGACGGGATGCACGCAGCCCGCTCCCCCTGCACCGGCAGACCCAATCCGGTGACAACCCCTAGCCTTTTGAATTGAACCTCACCCGAAAGCGAGTACATCGACCATGATGTCACCAGAACAAATTAGTGAAAATAATCACATGTGGAAAATCGAAATGGAGCGCAAGAGTAGATTGCTCGAACGTCGCCTCAAGTCGCAGGCGTACCAGACCGACGCCAGTACACGACGCGCCAGCGTTTCGCTGCGTGATCGAGTTGGTCAGGCCATGTCACTGCTGATCCGTCGCTCGAAGTCGACCCGACCAGTGGTCGCCAACGACGTGCAACCGGCTGCGAATCGATAGGTGTCAAGGCGTCCTATCATCCGTAGAGTCTGAGCAAATAGAAACTCACTTGCGATTTAACGGACGTGATCCATTGTCTCTGACCTGAAGCCTGTTGCCGCAAGCTTCTGCGGACTCGAGGTCTGAGCCTACCGCTTGCAGGAGACGCATCTTTCATCCTGATGCCTGGCTGTGAACCAAGGCAGACACGACGTCCACGCCCACCGTCCCCGAACTGCAACGTAAGCAAGAGCCGGCGGAATATTCCGTCGGCTTTTGCGTTGTCGATCATCGATGCCCTGATCGTTCAGGAAGTCCTGGAGCGATGTTTCCATTGCTTCGAAATGTATAGACAAATGCTACACATTCAGGTACGCTACCAAATGGAATGGAACTTGTAACGGAGTATAATGATGGCATCGGGATCAACCAAATTGAATGCAGCAAGAGATCAGGCGATCAATATTCGGGCGACTCGACCCGAGCGTGATCTCATCGATCAGGCAGCTCAGACGCTCGGTAAAAGTCGGTCGGAATTCATGCTGGAAACGCTTCATCGAGAAGCAACGCAGGTCATACTGGATCGCGTCTTTTTCCAGTTAGATGAAACCAGATTCGATCAGTTTGCGGATATGGTCGACCATCCCCAACCGCCATCGTCCGAATTACGCCGCCTCCTGACCCGGAAGTCACCCTGGGAATGACAGAGCCCTCCATTTCAGTTCCGTCCCCTTTGCGTGCCGATCACGATCTGGAACCGTTCGATTGTCGCAATCCGGATTTGAATGACTGGCTGCGCCGCCGTGCCCGGAAGAACGAGGCGGTGGGCGCGTCCCGGACGTTTGTCGTGTGCAAGGAAGATGTCGTTGTTGGTTACTACTGTCTCGCTACCGGAGCGGTGACACGAGTTTCGACGCCCAGGCCCATGTCGAGGAACATGCCAGATCCCGTTCCGGTCGTGGTCATGGGCCGACTGGCGGTCGATGTGACAGTCAGCGGGTCCGGAGTAGGTAGCGGCCTGGTCAAGGACGCAGTCAGAAGAGCGTTACTGGTTTCCGAATCGGTGGGAGTCAAGGCCTTACTTGTGCATGCGATTTCGGAAGATGTCAAACGCTGGTACATGACCTTGGGCTTTTTGGAATCGCCAATCGAACCGCTGACATTGTGTCTTGCGCTGGATTCGGCGCGACGCGCTACAACGCCCGCGGACTAGACCTCCATATTGATGAACAAACGAATTACGTCGCGATGGTTGTAACATCGCGAGCACGGAGCCAAAGGATGACGACACAGGATGATGTGCGCCGGATCGCCCTTTCGCTGCCAGAGGTGGTTGAGGCCGAGGGACATTTCTCGTTCTCGGTCGTTGGCAAGGCGTTCGTCTGGATCTACCTCGAACGTGTGCATCCGAAGAAGGCCCGCGTTTCCAACCCCGAAGCCGTCGCCATGTCGATCTCCGGTGAAGAAGAGAAGGCGACCCTGCTTTTGGCAAATCCCGAGATCTTCTTCACTACGGATCACTACAACGGATACGCTGCCATCCTCGTCCATCTTTCCCGGATCGAACCCGACGCTCTGGAAGACGTGCTGACCGATGCGTGATACCTTCGCGCTCCAAAGCGATTGCAGAAGCAGTTCGACATCGAGCGAAAGACGGAGAATTCGTGAAGATCACGACTATAGAACAAGGGACATTCGAGGCAGTCCGACCGCGTTCGGCCGGCAGCAATGCTCGCCTCGGCGATCATGGACCAACGATTCGACTCCCGATCGTGCGCCTGACACTCGACGATGGCAGCAGCGGATTCGGTCATTCCCGAGCCTCGCAGGAGTATCTGGCAGGGCTGGTCGGAAGCGAACTCGATCCCGATCTCGATCCAACCGTGCTGATCGACCAGCGACTTCGATCGATCGAGTTCCCGCTGCTGGACCTGCTGGCGAAACGACGCGATCTGCCGGTGTATCGGATGGTCTCCGATACCTCCGGACCGCTCAGGCTTTCCTGTTACGACACATCGCTCTATTTCGACGATCTGCATCTGGCGTCGAATGACGATGCGGTGGCGTTGCTGGTGCAGGAAGCGCAGGACGGGCTCGATCGCGGGCATCGCAATTTCAAGATCAAGGTCGGCCGCGGCGCACGACATCTTCCGTTGGAGCAAGGTACGCAGCGCGACATCGCGATCATCCGCGCGATTCGCGAACTCACCGGACCGGGTGCACGGATCATGATCGATGCCAATAACGGCTACAACTTGAATCTGACCAGACGCGTGCTGACAGAAACGGCCGATTGCGATCTCTATTGGCTGGAAGAGGCATTTCACGAGGATCCGGTGTTGTACGCAGATCTGAAGGAATGGATGGCAAAGGAATCGCTCGATATCCTGGTCGCCGATGGTGAGGGCTGGGCGGCACCGAATCTTGTCGACTGGGCGAAGGATGGTCTGGTCGATGTGATTCAGTACGACATCATCAGTCCCGGCTTCACCCATTGGCTGGAGTTGGGTCCGCGGCTCGATGCGATGGGTGTGAAATCGGCGCCGCATCACTACGGCACGATGTACGGGAACTTCGCGACCTGCCATCTCGCACCGGCGATCGAAGGGTTTCAGATGGCGGAATGGGACCCGGCCGAGACACCAGGCATCGATACCAGCGGCTACACGATCGCCGACGGCTATGTCACGGTTCCGGACGCACCCGGTTTCGGACTCGATCTGGACGACGCGCACTTCCGCGAAGTCGTGGCCGCGAATGGCTTCAGCCTCAACTGAAGCCACTGCTCAGGCGGCGATGAAGAGGGCCGTCGCGTACATGATCGCGACGCCGGAAGTCAGTCCGCCGAAGGTCGACCAGGTCAGTAACGGTTCGCTGTGACGTTCGTGGTCGCGCAGCACCATACGGCTGACTTCGATCACGACCTGAATGATCGCCCCAACACCGATCGCCAGAAAAATCGTGGTCCAGAGTGGCGAGAAGACGAAGGCACCGATCCAGGTGCCGATGATCGCCGGTCCACCGCCAACCAATGCCAACAGCAGGAAATGGTAGAACTTCGGACGACTGCGAACGATCGGTGCCGCAATGCCGATACCTTCGGTCACATTGTGGAGCGTGAATCCAATGATCAGGAAGACTCCCAGTGCCACTTCACCGAGCGCAAAGGCACCACCGATCGCCAGACCTTCGCCGAGATTGTGTAATCCGATGCCCGTCGCGATCTGATACGACACGGTCAGTTGGCCATCGGCCTTGCGCTTCTTCAGCGAATTCGAGACCACGAAGAGCAAGGCTGTCGTCAGCAGGGCAAGTAGCGGGAGAAGTAAAGGCGCGCTGAACGACCCGGCCACGCCGAGGGCCACTTCCTGCGCTTCGCCGAACATGTCGACGACCAGATAGATCAACAGTCCAACGGTCAGCGCCAGAATGAAATTCATCGACGTGCGGCCGAGACTCTTCAGAAACGGAAACCAGAGCAGGCCAAGCGAAACCGGCACCAGGCCGACATAAAATCCGATCAGACCAAATTGCCAGAAGCCGGCAGCATCGGCTTTGGGACTCTCGGTGGCAACCGGTATCTCGACCGGGAACATGACTCCGGTCGAGCTGACCAGGTTGATCGCGTGGGCTTCGCCTTCGACCCATGGATAGGGAATCGTGACCGTTGTCGAATCGAGACGAGCGAGTGTCGAACCTGAGGATGTGTCGAACGACCAGTAGGCATCATCGACCATGACCTGGGCAATCGTGATTTCATCTGGGCCATCGTTGATGATCGAGAGTTCGATGATTCCCGGTTCGGGAAGTTTGACGTTCTCGATCGAGAGCGTTTCGATCGGCGGTGTCGTTCGATCGCCGAGACCGGCATTGGTGGTGATGATCAGCCCGAGCACGGCGATCAGGAGCACCATCGGGATCACGGCAAAGACCCACGGAGGCAGATTCAGGCCCCCGAACGAGGATTTGCTTTCGGTGGGCAGTGCGGTATCGGACATGATCTGGCTCCTCTGGGATATCGCTAGCGAACGTCGAAGGCACTCATCCAGCCAAGTTCAGCGAACTCGGAGACGTGTGCGTGGAACATGTAGAGACCGTTTTCGTGATCGGAGAAGTCGATTTCGAGAATGCCTCGCTGACCCTGAACCTGGGCAATGATGTCGACGTTTCGGAGCGTTGGTTCGAGCGTGGTTCCCGTATCGAAATAGTTGAAGAAATTGGCATGGAGGTGAAAGGAATTGATGGGATCGAACTCGGTGACATTGACGAGGTAGATCCGGACGGGCCGCGTCTTGTCGATCACGATCGGGTGTTTCATGAAGTGGAACGCGACCGAGTTGATTGCGTAGACCTCGTTTTCGGAATCGAAAGTGGTGTCGAAGGCGTTCATCATCATCACGTATTCCTGCCAGATTGCGGATTCCACATAATCCGGATGGCGATGCCGTGCTGCGTCACCGTGCCTGACCGGATCGGGATTGATGATGAAGGTGCCGTAGAGACCCTTGTGGATGTGACGCTTCAACGGCGTGCTGTGGCAGTGATAGAGGTGGAGTCCATACGGCTTCGCGGTGAACTCGTAGGTGAATTCCTCACCGACGAGAATATCGCCGCGACCGATGCCGGTAACGCCATCGTGATAGGCACTGTGTATCCCGTGAAAATGGAGGGTGTGCGGATGACTGCCACCATTGGTGAAATGGATGCGGAGCAAGTCGCCTTCGTTGCAACGGAGGGTTGGTCCCGGTACCTGACCGTTGTAGGTCCAGGCCGGAAAGAAAACACCGGGGGCGATCTCGATTTCGCGATCGATCGCCAGAATGTTCCATTCGCGCAACACCGTGCCGTCTGCCTGAACGGTGGCGGTTCCGTAGTCGAACGTCTGGATGAACTCCTCGGGGCTGATCGCCATCGCAGATGTATCGATCTCGCCAACGGTCAAGCTGGAACTGTGCCCTTCCATCTCGCTGTCACTCATCATCGAGTGATCCATCGGCATCGATTCGGGTGTGGACACTGGCGTTTGCGCGGCTGCCGGAAGAAAGTGCTGCAAGGCAGCAATCCCGCCGACGACGGCACCACCACCGGCACCAATCTGCAGGAGTTGCCTTCGGTGAAGACTTGGGCTGGACATGTTCATTGACTCCAACTGATCGAAAAATACTCACGACTACGTCACTGCGCGGAGTGTAAATTAGTTATGGCTAAACTACAAATTAGACAATAAAAATAAAATTTAAAGCAGGGTATAATAGCCGCTGAACGACGATACGATGTGACCAGCCTGGTCCATGGTCAACCCTTTCGATGATGACAGCAGGACTGAATTTCTGTGACGCATGGACCTTTGACACGACGCCAATTCGCAACCCGATCAGCAAGTTTGCTTTTGACGGCATCGATTGTTCCGCTCGTTCAGGGCTGTGGGAATTCCGACGACGACTCGGGCGGAACTACGGACATCGAAATGAACGATGGACTTGCTTTCGACCCCGAGATGCTGACGATCGATCTCGGGCAAACCGTCACCTGGCGGAATGTTGGCACGATGGTCCACACCGCAACGAATGACATCGAACAGGCACAGAATCCCGACCATGCTGTCCTGCCTGAAGGAGCCGTCGGCTGGGACTCGGGATTGATCCGTGCTGGCGAATCGTGGAGTCATACCTTCGATCTTACCGGTGAGTACACGTATTTCTGCATTCCTCACGAGGCAGCAGGAATGGTTGGGAAAGTGGTCGTAACATAGCTTCAGGCATTTGTGGTCAAGTCACCGCGGAGATTGCTGAAGTGGATCATTCGATCATTCTCGAATCGACATTGACCTGTCCAACCTGCAGTGCCCAATCCACAGAAAACATGCCTGCCGAGTCATGCCAGTTTTTCTATCTGTGCTCACAGTGCCAGACGACGCATCGTCCAAATCCGGGTGACTGCTGCGTCTTCTGTTCCTTCGGGACCGTGCCTTGTCCACCGATCCAGCTTGAGCGCCAGGGCGACGACCGATTTGTAACGACCTGTAAATGATTGGAAGTGATAGGCAGGTGTCCACGCAGATCATCATGCTGAATGGTGGATCGAGTTCCGGCAAAACAGGAATCAGTCGGTGCCTGCAGTCAATGCTTCCGCACCCATGGCTCCGGATCTCGATCGACGATCTGGTTGATTCGCTACCACCGGCGCTTCTCGAATCCGATGTTGGAATCTCGTTTGGACTGCAGGGCGAGGTGTCTTCTGGAGCAGGGTTTCGCGCGATCGAAGCGGCGTGGATGGCCGGGATCGCCACAATGGCCCGTGCCGGTGCGCGGATCATTCTCGACGATGTCTTTCTCGGCGGTGCTGAATCGCAGGCTCGGGTTCGCGGATATCTGGACGGATTGGAAGTGCTCTGGGTCGGCGTGCGATGTCCGGCTGAAATCGCGGCTGGCCGAGAGATGACCCGCGGCGATCGGGTAGTCGGAATGGCGGCGTCGCAAGCCAAATCCGTGCACGCCGATGTCGCCTACGATGTCGAAGTCGAAACCAGCCGTTCGGAATCGATCGAGTGCGCTCGGATCATTGCCTCGAGAGTAGTTTGACCCGAGGGACGATGTCGAGATTGGGATCGCGGAAATCGCCCTGACTATCACCGTCCGTCGGCACCGCCGGGGACGTCATCGAACACCGCTGGATCGGGGAGGGTACCGTCGATCGTCGTCCAGTAGCGATCGGTGGTTTCGGCGTTGTACTTTTCGGGAATGAAGTTACGGAAGGCCATGGTCTGCAACCCGAGGTGCATCAGTTCGCGACCATACGGCAGATGCCAGAGGATGTTCGCGACGTGGACATGGCGCTGGTGCGAGAAGTTCCCGAGTCGGCCCGAGAGAAAGAGCGTGATCACGTTGCGATAGGTGCGCTCGATCCGAATTGCTTCCCGCGAGAGTCGCGGTTTCTCAGTCACGGTCACCTGTTTGCACCTCCGTGTTCGATATCCCGTGCGTAGTGATCGGGAAGTCCGTCTGCTTCCCGAATGGCCATGGCGACAGTCTCGATATCATACGGAACCCGGTGCATCGTCACGCTCATCTGAGGCCCCGATCCGATCTCGAGGAGTGCCCATCCAGCCCTGGGATCACCGTCCTTCGGTTTGCCGACACTGCCGGTGTTGATCATCTGCACCCCACCGATCGTGCGCGACCACGGGATGTGGGTGTGTCCGAAGAGCAGAACATCGCAATCGGCCATCACCGCAATCCGCTCCAGCGAAGCCCCACCCCGATCCTCGAAGAGATATTCGTTCATGCGGCGTGGACTGCCGTGAACCAGGCGGAGGCGAATCCCATCTACCTTGAGCCGGATTTCCGATTGGAGTGAACGCAGATACGCCTTGCGCTCGTTGGTCACGACTGCTCGTGTCCACATCAGTGATTGCTGGCCGCGATCACGTTCAGTTTCGTCCTTGTAGGCGCAGCCACAATCGTCGCGATCGAAGCCGACACCATCGTCGTAATTTCCGACGATCGTCGGTATGTCGCGGTGTCGAATCAGGTCGATCGTTTCATTGGGAAATGGCCCGTACCCCACCAGATCGCCGAGACAAGAGGTTGCATCGACGCCAACGCGGTCAATATCGGCGAGGACCGCTTCGGTAGCAATCGAGTTCCCGTGCAAATCGCTGAGGATGGCGATCCGATGTGGTGCGCTCACGGTCAGGACGTCGTCATGAGAGTCGGGCACTCACCGGCGGCGATGCAGTCCTTGACGCCGCGCATTGCCAGCAGCGGAACGAAGGTCTTGACGGACGTTTCCGACCAGAGTTGATCGACCGTCGTTTCAACGCAGGATTCGAGCATCCAGGCAATCGAGCACGATCCGCCGTCGCAGTCTTCGATCGCGGCCCGGAGGACACGTCGGATCACTTCCTGTCGGGCAGCGTCTCCAGCATCGGTGGAGACATCGATTGAATCCATCATGCGTTCACCAATCCCTCCTGGGCAGTTGTGGTACCAAACCAGCGAGTGCGTAGCCAGAGCGCGACATACACCAGCGCGACCAGGACCGGTACCTCGATCAGCGGACCAACCACGCCGGCCAGTGCCTCACCGGAAGTGATCCCGAAGACACCGATCGCAACGGCGATTGCGAGTTCGAAATTGTTGCCGGCTGCCGTAAACGCAACTGCAGCCGATTCCTCGTAGCTAAATCCCATCCGCCGCGCCGCTGCCAACGATACGAAGAACATGATGCCGAAATAGACGATCAACGGCATCGAAATGCGCAATACATCCAGTGGCAGATCAACGATTCGATCACCCTGCATTGCGAACATCAGGATGATCGTATACAGCAGGCCGAGTAACGCGGTCGGACCAATGCGTGGGATGAACGTGTTGTCGTACCAGTCCTGCCCACGTTTCGGAATCAGTGTCAGCCGGGTGATGATCCCCGCCGCCAGCGGGATCCCAAGGAAGATCAGGACACTGACCGCGATTTCCCACATCGAGACATCGAGTGAGGTCGATTCGGCACCGAACCAGCCCGGAATCACCGTCAGGAAGAGCCAGCCGAGGACTGAGTACATGACGATCTGGAAGACGGAGTTGATCGCCACCAGAACCGCCGCGACTTCACCATCGCCACACGCCAGTGTGTTCCAGATCAGCACCATCGCGATACAGCGGGCGAGACCGATCAAGATCAGTCCGGTGCGGTAGGCGGGTTCGTCGGGCAGAAAGGCCCAGGCGAGTCCAAACATCAGGAACGGACCGACGATCCAGTTCAGGGTCAGCGAGAGACCGAAGAGCCGACCATGCGCCTGGAATCGCCCGAGCGATTCGTATTTCACCTTTGCCAGAACCGGATACATCATCCAGAGCAACCCGATCGCGATCGGCAGCGACACTCCCGCCACCTTGACCCGATCGAGCCATTCGCCGAGATCGGGGAATACGCGTCCGAGACCGATGCCAAGCACCATCGCCAGCAGAATCCAGACGGGCAACAGGCGATCGATCGAGGAAAGTCGAGGTGGCGAAGTAGTGGTGGAGTTGGACGTGGATTGAGTTGAGCGCAGGGCGGAATCCATTAACAGCACGATCCTCGGGTGATGGTTGAAAGCTGAATCACGTGTGGCGCAGTTGGCGTGCAGCAAGTGGCGCTCTCCGCTTCGCCAGTCGCTCCTCCGCAGCAGGCAGATTCGGATGCATCGAGCGTTACCGGCTGCACGGCGGGACCACAGCAGGCGACGCCGCGCTCATCTAGTATCTTGGACGAACAGACACCAGTTTCCGGCAGCACGAGTTGAACGTCGCGCGCGGCGTCCCAGTCCCCGGCAATTGCCGCGGCCACAGAGCGAACCTGTTCATATCCGGTCAGCATCAGGAAGGTCGGGGCGCGACCGTAGCTCTTCATCCCGACGATGTAAACATCCGGTTCAGGGTGTCGAAGTTCCTCGGCACCATGTGGCGGAACCAAACCGCAACTGTGCAGGTTGGGATCGATCATCG
>JBBJOX010000075.1:0-10892 GCA_037724245.1 Thermomicrobiales bacterium
CGGCGGCGATAGCGATTCAACAGCGGCCATTGTTGGCGGCATCGTCGGCGCGCGAACCGGCAAAACGGGCGTTCCCGCTGAGTGGCTTGATGCGCTTTGGGAATGGCCGCGCGGCGCACGCCTCCGACACTCACCCACGGACCAGTCGTTGAATCAACCGCCACCTCGATCGTCGCAATATCGAAGATCTGGTCCGGCAACAATTCGGGCAGGTTCTGCCAGGTCAATCGATCGATCAACGCCGCCCGATCCTGATGAAACCCGACAGTTACCGACATCCGGGTATCGGGTTCGAGACTCACCTGATCCGCCGCACCATCCTCCAGCAGCATCCCGTTGAACGTTGCATTCGACGAGTGCGGCGGTTGCACCACAACCACATGCCCGCCAATCGTCGGATCGGCCAGATTCACACCTGCTTCCGTACCTGGGCGCGACCAGCCCGGTTGCGCCACCACCTTGAACTCACCGAACGAGGCGGAATCGGCTTCCAGCTCCTGCGCCGTCAGCATCCGCAACCGGACGTGGGTCGCCTCAACCGTGTCCCCCAGCGCAAATCCGTGCTCCCACTGACCACCACTCATCGAAGCGGAAAGCACCGTCTCGAACGAAACGCCGTCCATCGATACCTCAACCTCGAAGTCGCGAAGCTGATTCAGCACCATTCCGTCGTACCCTCTCGGATCGATCACGAATCCAGCCAACGGAATCGGAACATCACCAGCCAGATCGACCGTGATCTCGTGCGGCAGCGTATCCAGCGTGGCACGAACCCCGAATCCGCTGACAAATCGCCCATCGAATCCGGACTCAGCGCCGGCCACTGGATCGGGAACCGCCCCAAGCGACGTCCAGGCGACATTCACGCCTCCCAGCATCGATTCCGGAAGTGGATCCGCGACGGCAGGATTGACCGGTGGCGCAGACCGACCGACCGTAATCGTCGACTCACCCGTCGCCCAGCCCCGCTCCGATGTTGCCCGCACCACCAACATAATTGGGCGTTCCGCCCACGCATCCGGAGCAACGGCCACCTGCACGGGCACGGTCACTGTCTCACCGGCCGCAACCACCGTCACTGGCTCGGCAAAGGTGACCGACCAACGCATATCCCCGATCCATGAGTCGAGTGTCAGGTCCAGCGGTTCAGACCCGGAATTCGTCAACGAAACCGTTCCGTCGAGCGTTTGCCCGTCCTCCCAGTACGCCGCAACCGTCGCGTCACCAGCATCGACCGAGACAGTCACCTGCGGATCAAGGGTTGGAATCACTATCACAGGCCCGGGATCAGCCTCAGTTCCGACGAGATCGAGCGATACTGCATACTCACCAACAATCGTCACCCGCATCAGAATCTCGACACCCGCCGGCAGGGTCGCCAGGTACGAGCCCGCTTCCGTTCCCGTAACCACCTCGATCGGAATCGCCACCCCACTCAGTGGGTCGCGCTGGTACAACCGGGTCGTAAACTCATCGACCGCCGTCAGCACCGCATCGGATTCAGACTCCAGCACAGGCAACGCGAACCAGTCGGTATCCCCCGAACGCATGATCGACGCACCCGCTCCCGTTACCGGCATTCCGTAACTAGCTTCAACTGTATGAAATTCTGTATCGTTAGGTTCGAGATCCTGCGGCAAATCGAAGGGATCGATCGCCAGAACCTCGAGCGCATAGGGATCGAAACTGGGAGCGGATGAAGTCAACCGTAACTGATAGTCACCCGCCCGCAGCCACGCCTCGTAGAACAGAGGCGCTCCCGGTTCCGAAGTCGCCAGCGCCACCACCTCGCGACCCTGCCAGCTCAGCGACGCCGACACAATCCCGTCCGCTGGTACAGCCAGCGAAACCCGGACATACCCATCGTTCTGCAAGGCAAACCGGTAATTGTCCGCATCCTCGATC
Source organism: Thermomicrobiales bacterium (assembly GCA_037724245.1). Taxonomy (GTDB): domain Bacteria; phylum Chloroflexota; class Chloroflexia; order Thermomicrobiales; family UBA6265; genus JBBJOX01. Next base: position 1,906 of record JBBJOX010000075.1, read on the forward strand.
GTCGGCAGCCGCCCGGTCCGTTGCTCGAACAGGGCCAGTGCCTGCGACGTATCCAGGCTGCTATTCGGCTCCAGTTCGGCCAGTGGATCCGGTGGCCCCATCGGTGTCAATCGAACCGAATACAACTCGCTGTCGCCACGAATCTCGATCTGCTGATCGCCTGGCAACAGAAACATGTCGTAAAGCGTCGCGACACCATCACTTGCACTGCCGGTCGCCAACGCCGTGCCCACGACATCCCGCAACTCGACCGATGCCACCCCCGGACCGGTTACCTCGATCAGCCAGAGTTGCGGTTCGCCCAGCACGGTGAATCGAAAGAAGTCCGAATCCGAGGTTTCGATCCGACCCGACCCGACAAAGGTGTTGCCTTCCGGCACCAGCAGACTCGCCGCCTCAATCGTGTTGTTCGGCTCCGCTTCGTACCCGGAACTCGCCTCGCGCGTGGCATCGACGCGCACGACATACGTCGTCGCGTCACCAGCTTCGCCCGACACCGAGAAGAAATAATCACCTTCAGCCAGGATCAGATCGTCGAACGATGTTCCACGCGTTCCCTCGCGACAGAGCAACTCGCGCTCGGCCGAATCGATCAAACACGCCTGTCGCTGCGGTCCTTCCTGCCACAACACAGTGATGTCGAGCTGCCGGGTGGCCAGATCCGACCCGATCGTGAACCGGTACACATCGCGATCCTCCGCCGCCGATCTCGAATCGAGCTGTCCCGACACCAGCGTCGAATCGCCAGTCAGGACAATCGGAAATGCCAGTCCCACCACATCGTTCGGCTCGGCCTCGGTTCCGGCTTCCAGTGGTTCGCCCGCCACCGTTTCCAGAATGTATGGACCATCCGCCGGCTCGGTCGAAGCCAGTGACAGCGAATACGTCCCTGCCACCAGGCCGAGATGCGGGATCATTACCTGCCCACTCGTCGTCGGAGTCCACAATCCGAGCTGCGTTCCATCTTCCGCTCGTAGCGTCAGGCTCGGCGCCGAGGCAACCGGCTTCTGATAAAAAAGCGTCCACTCGCTGGCAGCGTCCTCTTCGGTAATCGTCCAGACAATCTCATCCGGCGACGCCGATTGATCACCCGACAACGCGAACGCGCCATCAACCTGCGTTGCGGTCGTCGCGTCATCATTCGGTTCGGTGTCGTTTCGCGGTGGTGATTCCGTCCCGCGTTCGATCGACAAGGTGTAGGCACCGGGGCCACTCGTCGCCACCCCGATCGTAACCACGGAACCGACCGGCAACATCAGATCGCGACTAACCGTCGACTGACCCGAAGATCCGCTGATCGTCAGCAACTTGTTCGCACTCGTCACATGACCGGCTTCGTCGAGCACCACATCGAAGATTTCGAGATTGGCCAACTGACCGGGAATCGCCGAAACCGACATCGTCCACCGCGTCGTTGCATCAGCTGCCGCAACGGTCCAGAGGTAAAGATCCTGCCCGCCCGTGAGATTCGCCGCCTCGGCGCAAACCTCGCCCGAACCCAGCTCGATCGCCTCGGCATACTGATCGTTCGGCTCGTTCGCCGCGATACACCCTGCCTGCGCACTGGCGAATCCCGGTATTGGCAACATCACAACCAACATTTGCAGGACGATGGTCAGCAGCACGATTCGGCGCCACCCACCTGCCGCCGACCGCCCGCTTGCTATGATCATCTCCTCATCGCTCCGATCGGGGACTGCCGAAACTCGTCAGTAGACGAGCGTAGGTCGCTATAACGAACCAGAAGGTCATAGTGATCAAGCAGGAGGCCATTAGCAGGTTGGGATGCCATCGGGCGCGGCCAACGCCTGTCGGGCCGCATTGGCCGCCGACCAACCCGATGTCGCCGCACCAATTGCGTACGCTCCTCCACCGCTCAAATACGCACCCGCTGCTGCATAACCAAAGGCAAACGAGGAAATGGCTACGCCTGCCAGCATGAAAATACACAGAGCTTTTCGTCCGAGAAACTGAAAGGCCCTGGCTGCGGCTTCCGAGATCCACGACACCACCGTTCGCTCAGCGGAAACCGAGAACAACCCGGTGCCAGCAGGTATTGCGATCGCCGCGTAGCTTCGTCCATCGTCCAGTTGATCTCGTGTCTGACCGGACTGTGGATCGACAAGCCACCATCCCGATCTCGCAACTCCCTGCACGTCCACAGATCGGATCGGAACGATCGCGATCCAGCCCTCGGCCAGCGCATACACCAGTCGAGTCAACGCAACCGGACTCAGTTCCAGATCCGCCAAATCCTCTGCCAGCCTGACCACCCGAATCGGAATGCCCTCTTCTATCGCCGCAGCAAAGATCGAAGAGACCGTCGGCCCTGACTCGACCCTCCCGTCACTCTCCGGCAATTGCGTCAGCGCCGCCAGCGACATGCGCTCCGCAATGTGGTCATACACACCTGCCAGGATCGACGGATGAGCTCCGCTATTCAACTCGACATCAACCAGCCGCCGCACCTGCGGCGTATTCCTGAGCAAATCGAGCTCCAGGAAAATGGCAGATTCCGCATCCGACGGATCGATGAACGACATCGTTGTCAGCGTCAGCTGAGGATGTGCAATGAACGTTTCGTAACCGAAAGGGATCTCGGATTGCACGCGAAGCACATCGCGGAACGCTGTCATACCCGGCCCGATTTCTGAAACAGGTCCATAGGTTCGCAGCGATTCCGCATCCGCAAACGAATACATCGACTGCAACCGTGCAACGTCGACGTTCAGAATATGAATCGACGACAACTCCGCAATTGTCTGCTTACCCTCAGCGAAATCGACCAGTATCGCTGGCTTCACGTCGCTGAGATCCGGCAGTTCCGCCAACCGATGCTCCGCTCCAATCCGATCGAACAATGCACGTTCTACATGAACTGGCTCGGCATCCGGACTCGTCACATCGATCGACAGCCAAAGCGCCAGCGTTTCGCCTTCCGCCACACCATCGACCGCCGTACCATCATCGAAAATGCCACCGCTACCTGCCTCACCCCCGAACATAATCGGCACATCCGCCACTGCCACCACGTCCCCGGCAAGCAGGATCGGCACCAGCGTCACATTCCCTGTAAAGAGTTGATTGATCGTCAAGCCAAGACCTGCGAAATCACTGGGCGGCAATGCGGTAATCCCAATAGGCACATTGGTCAGCGCCGAAGCCGGTCCGACCAGCGATGTGACATCCCGACGCACTGCCGCACCGCCGATCACCTCCTCGGCCACCAGCGAAATCGTAATCATGTGCTTGAAATCATCCGGCAATTCGACATGCGTTTCGACCATGGCGGGCGTAACGCTCGGTGCCATCGTTGGGAGATAATCTACCCACGCCGGGCCGTCCGCCACCTGAACCCAGACATGTCGATCCCTTTCCGAAGCAGGCAACTTCGCCATGGTCGCTTCAGGAATCGTCACTCCGGCAGCATCGAGTGCATCCGTTATCAGTGAAGCCTGATCCATAGCCAAGGTGTTGGCGTCGGCGATCATCGCTTGCGCCAGGACGGCCATCGCGTCAAGTTCGCCCTCGACATCAGTCGCATCCACGAGCCCAGATGAGTCAACCGGTGCCCCCTGCTTGGTACCAAGTACTCCCAGAGACGGCGGAAGCGTAGAGGCGATGAACGTTGCCGCGTAATGTGATTCGAGCAACTCCCGGGTCGGAGCCTGCAATTTCTCCAGTGATTCGGCCTGATCAGTATCAAGCGGCCCAACCGCCAGCCGATACTCCACCAGCGATTCGTCCAGTAACGCAGCCATCAGCAGTGCCTTGTCCACCGAGTTCCCTGCCAGAGCCCAGAGCGTCCCGTCCGCACCACGCAGCGAACCAGCGTACGGCTCGTAACGAACGTCATCGCGCACAAACTCAAAGATCTTTTCCGTATCGAACCCAAGTTCTGCCGCCTTGCTCGCAACCGTCGGTCCCAGCACCACCGGAGCAACCGATGGCTCCACGCCCGGCGTCACCGGCACCGGAATGTCCACTTCGATCTGACCCGCCGCCGCACCACGCAGCGAAAGGGCCGTGCCTGCCAGCACCGTCAATCCCGCTCCCGCTGCCGTCGCCGCCACAAACTCACGCCGCGATACCCGCGACCGATCCACCGGATCCGACGCGTCGGCTCTTCGATTCATCTCCTGCTCCCTTGCGGTCCAGATCCTGTACTGTATTTCTCCCAGTCTAGGCACACAAAACCGGTTTCGAATCAGCAAGATTACGTATTCTGACCATACGTAATCAGACCCGGCCCACGTCCGGCACTTCTCTATCTGCCGCCGCTGGTTGCGGTCCGGTTCCGCCGTCGGATAGAGTGCGGAGGTAGAAGAGTTCAATTGGCAACCAACACCGTGATCCACCCTCCACGTCGATGAACCGAAGAGAGGTATCGAGCATGCGAATTCGCCACTTCCGACCCCTGGCTATTCTCGTCACCATCGTGATCACCCTCGCTGGTCTCTCTCCCGCCTGGCTCGGTACCGCCTTTGCTCAGGACACCGATCTCAACACGTGGGAAAACAGTGCCTACAGCATCACCATCGGCTGGACCGACGACTGGGCTGTCGATGCCGATGAAGTGTCATCAGTTGCCCCGGGCGGCGATCTCCTCGAGCTCACCTCGGCCGATGCCACACTCACGCTGCGTGCCATCGCCCCCGATCTCAGCCCGTCCGATCAACTCGCCCAGGAACTCGAGGGCATCGCATTCCTCAACGGCAGCGAACCAGATATCACCGAGGATTCCGACACCGTTGCCACCGCCGAATGGAGATCCGAAACCCTCAGTCGCCTCGTCTCCGTGATCGCTCCGGATGATGCCGACGGCCTCCTCGTCGTCACCCTCGTCGCTACCGACGATCAGTTCGACGACGCCGTTACCAATGCCGCCGATAACGTCACCGTCAACGATCAGCCACTCCTCACAACCTCGCAGGACGAACCGACCGAAGAAGCCACCGAGGAACCGGAAGAGACCGAGGTCGCCGAACCCACCGAGGAATCGACCGACGATCTCAAGCTCCCAACCGAGGAACCACTCGGCGAAGGCGTCGAAGGCGATACCTACACCAGCCCGAACTTCGGCTACAGCTTCCAGTGGGACGAAGATGCCTGGCAAGTGGCCGAAGATGGCGAGATCAGCGAATCCGGCTACGATCTGCTCACCCTGACCGGTGAATTCGGCGGCGTCAGTATCTACGCCTTCGAGGATTACAACGGCGATCCCGAAACTTGCCTCGAAGGTGAAACCGATTACAACGAATCCGACCCGAGTATCGAAGAATGGGAAGTTGCCGAGAACAGCGATGGTGAACCGATTGCCGGTGCCACCGATGACACCGCCTACGCCCTCTTCATAGCCAGCCTCACCGATCCCGAGAACGAAAACGCTCCCGCCCGCTCCCTCGCCATCTACCTCGAATGCCGATCCATCGGTGGCGACGTCATCCTCGGAATCTCTGCCTACAGCCTGAGCAGCGTGTACAACGATCACATCGACGCAGTCGTCGAACTCACCGACACCATCACCCTCCTCGGCGACGATACCGAGGCCGAACCCACTGAGGAATCCGAGGACATCAGCGACGACGAACTCGACCCGCCCGCCGATGAGGAAACCCCCGAGGCAACCGAGGAAGATTCGACCGAGGACGAAGCCCCTGAGGCCACCGAAGAGGAATCAACCGACGACGAAATCCCGGAAGCCACCGAGGAAGAATCAACCGACGATGATTCAGTCGATGGCACCCTCTACACCAGCTCCGGCTTCGGCTTCACCGTGGAAATTCCCGCCATCTGGGCCATCGACGACGAAATCGTCGAAGATGGCAGCGAGCAACTCATCCTCAACAATGGCACCAGCATCGTCACCGTCTGGGCCACCACCGAATATGGCGATGGCACCCTCAGCCAGTGCGTGACCTTCGCCGCCGAGGCATCCGGCCTCGAGCTCGAACTCGACATCCGCGTCGATGGCCGCGCCTTTCAGGGATCCGACGATCTCGCCGCCTACGGCGCCTTTGTCTACGACAACGAGGGCACCGAGCACACCTACTACGTCAAATGCTCCTGGATCGAGGACGAACAATCCGTTCTCATCATCATTCAGGACGTCCCAACCGAGGATTACGCCTCCGAACGCCGCTTCCGCCGCCAACTCGAAAACGCCATCGACCTCCCCTAAGTCGTCGCCACCCATGAAGGGCGCCCTCCGTAGGGGCGTCCTTCATGGGCGCCCGCCATCACACGCAATCTGACTCGCCTGACCACCTCCCGAAAACCAACTCCCGTAACCTCGTAGGGGCCTCCTTCATGGTCGCCTGCCGCATCCCGAAACCCGTTTCTCGCCATCACGACCAATATCCACTACCCACATGCCCGGGCCAAATCCCCACGCCTGGCTCGACGCGAGCGCTACACTTTGCATAGCATTGTCTCCGTGTCGTCCAAACCATGGACACCCATCAGTCCCCAACATTCCTCAGAACACGAAAGGTACAGGCTGGTACATGTCGCACAACGGATCAGGTGTCGTAACTCGCGAGCAGGTGCTGGCGGCACTTGAACCTGTCAGGGAACCAGCAACCGGACAGGGTCTCATCGCACTCAAGCTGCTCCCCGAAGTTGTCGTCGTTGGCAACTCGGCCAACCTCACGATCGAACTCCTCAGCCCGATCAATTCGACCAAGGCTGCCATCGAGCGCGACGTTCGGGCGGCCCTCGCCACCCTTCCCGGCGACGTTCAACCCACTATTACCTGGAAAACCCGCGTCCGCGCCAGTGGTGGTGGCCGCAGCGATGCCCAGCCGATCAAGGGCGTCAAGAACACCATCGCCGTCGCCTCCGGTAAAGGTGGCGTCGGTAAATCCACCGTTGCCGTCAACCTCGCGATTTCCCTTGCCCAGGCCGGTGCCAAGGTCGGGCTGCTCGATGCCGACGTCTACGGACCAAGCATTCCCCTGATGATGGGCCGCAGCGAACGTCCACTCATGCGCGACAACAAGATCGTCCCGCTCGAGGCCTACGGCGTCAAAATCATGAGCATCGGGTTCATTCTCGATCCAAACAAGGCCCTGATCTGGCGTGGCCCCCTGGTCGCCCAGCTCATCAACCAGTTCCTCAACGATGTCCACTGGGATGATCTCGATTACCTCGTGCTCGATCTCCCACCAGGCACCGGCGATGTCCAGCTCACACTCGTCCAGAAAATCCCGATCGCCGGCGCCGTCATCGTCACCACCCCGCAGCAAGTCGCTCTCGCCGATGCCGTCAAGGGCCTCAAGATGTTCCAGGAAGTGAAAACCCCGATTCTGGGCATCGTCGAAAACATGAGCGTCTACGTTCATCCCGGAACCGGCGAGCACATCCACATCTTTGGTGAAGGCGGCGGCCAGCAAACTGCCGACGAGCATGGCGTCGAACTCCTTGCCCAGATCCCGATCGAACCCGCCATCCGTGAAGGCGGCGATACCGGAGAACCGATCGCCGCCCTCATGCCCGAATCACCGACCGGTATCGCCTTCGCCCACCTCGCCGAACGCGTCGCCAATCAACTCGCCGTCCAGGCCCTGGCCAAACCCCGCAAACCCACCATCATGCTCCGCACTGTCTAGCAACGGTGTTGCACGTGATGGTTGATCCTCATCCATCGACCGCAGTACACATCCTGATCCGCACGCACCATTGCTCGTAGGGGCGTCCTTCATGGGCGCCCGCTGCTGACTCAATGCCACTCCTCCCCGAACTTGCGCGAATCCCTCTCCTTGGCGACACTGCCAAACATTGCCATCGCCATCTGCAGCAACCTCGGGGAGAACCAGACGTGCAACCAGTGGATCAACACAACGTCGCAACCAATGACGGTATCTGGGCCGATCTCGTCAATCAGCGAAAACCCGAGCGCACATTCCGCCCCAAACTCGCCGAAGCGCTCAAAGCCACGCCCAATCACCTCTGGGATCTCGCGCCCCAGGTCGGCGTGCGCACCGCCGTCATGTCCATCCCCGAAAGTCCCGATCTCCCACCACCCTGGGATGAAGACCACCTCAGATCGATCAAGGACAGACTCAACGCCGCCGGGTTCGAGTGGGCCGTCGTCGAAAGTGCCCCTTCCAGCATTCAGGAACCGATCAAGCTCGGGCTCCCCGACAGCGATCAGCAAATCGACAACTTCTGCAAGCTCCTCGAAACCATGGGCAAACTCGGGATCACCGTGATGTGCCACAACTGGATGGCCGGCTACGGCTGGATGCGCACCGATCTTGCCATCCCTTCGCGCGGAGGCGCCTTCGTCACCGGCTACGATCAGGATCAGCTTCCGCTCGATGTTCAGGATGCCTTCGGCACCGTCACCGAAGAGCAACTCTGGGAGCGCATGGACGCCTTCCTCAAGCGCGTTGTTCCTGTTGCCGAGCGCGCCGGAGTCAAACTCGCCGTCCATCCAGACGATCCGCCTCGCTCACCCGTTCGCGGAGTCGGGCGCATCCTCACCAATCCCGACGCCTTCCAGCGCGTGATCGACATGTATCCTAGCCCCAACAACGGCATCACCTTCTGCCAAGGCAACTTCGCGGCAATGGGTGTCGACGTTCCGAAGGAAATCCGCCGATTCGGCAACCAGAAACAGATCCACTTCGTCCACTTCCGAGATGTTCGCGGCACTCGCGACCGCTTCATCGAAACCTTCCATGAAGACGGCCAGACCGACATGCTCGAAACCATGCACGCCTACGCCGACGTCGGATTCGACGGACCGATGCGCCCCGATCACGTCCCGACCATGGCCGGAGAAGACAACACCAATCCTGGCTACGCCGTCACCGGTCGCCTCTTCGCCCTCGGCTACATGACCGGCCTCATCGAAGCCGCCAACCGCCGCTGAACACTAGCTCCGCCCTCGTTAGCCGTGCGGGTCGACTTTGTGTCGACCCTCGCGTTCCCCATACACCGCCATAAACCCGTGAAGTCGACCTTGTGACAACTCCACATTG
>JBBJOX010000076.1:0-10835 GCA_037724245.1 Thermomicrobiales bacterium
AACCGATTCGGTGTCCGATGTGCTGGAAGTTCTGCTGCTGATGAAGGAATCGCGGCTGGCTCAACGCGGCGGCGAAGGTGCCCGACTCCGCATTGCGCCGCTTTTCGAAGAAGGTGAGACGCTCAGTGCCGCTGGCACAACGATGCAGCGGCTGCTCGAACTGGAGAGCTATCGGAGAGCGATGGCGAGCACCGGTGGCATTCAGGAAATCATGATCGGGTACTCCGACTCGAACAAGGATGTCGGCTATCTGGCCTCGACCTGGGAGTTGCAGCACGCCCAGCAACGCCTCGCCCGGATGCTGACCGATGCCGGTGTGCCATTTGTCTTTTTCCATGGCCGTGGTGGATCGATCGGCCGAGGTGGTGGGCCGACCAACATCGCGATCCTGGCATTGCCTGCCAGCACGGTTGAGGGGCGGATCAAGGTCACGGAACAGGGTGAGGTCATTTCCGCCCGGTATTCCACGGTGCCGATTGCTCATCGCGAACTCGAGCTAACGCTCGGGGCGATTCTCGTTCGATCTGCCGATGCCACGAAGTGGATCGATCACGAAGAGCAGGCACGCTTCGAATCCTGTATGTCGGCGATGTCAGCCACATCGTCCACGGTCTATCGCGATCTTGTGTACGGCGATCCGGATTTTGTCACTTTCTTCAAGCAGGCAACACCGATCGACGCAATCGCCCGACTGCAGTTTGGATCGCGCCCGGCCAAGCGGACCGCATCCAACAAAATCCAGGATTTGCGCGCGATTCCCTGGGTGTTTTCGTGGACACAGGCGCGGATTATCTTGCCGGGCTGGTACGGTCTCGGATCGGCGCTGCAACTCGGAATCGACGAATACGGTCTCGATTTCCTTAAGGCAATGGAAGAGCACTGGGCGTTCTTCCGGGCCACGCTGTCCAACGCGGAAATGGCATTGTCAAAAGCAGACCTGCACATTGCCGAACGCTATGTGCTGCTGGTTGAATCACCTGACATTCGTGATCGCATCTGGACGAAACTGAAGGCCGAATTTGCCTTGGCCGAACAATCTCTGCTGACGATTACCGGCCAGCAGCGATTGCTCGATCGCGATCCGATGCTACAGCGCTCGGTGGCCCGGCGCAACCCGTATGTCGATCCGTTGTCGTTTATCCAGGTCGAATTGCTCGAACGAATTCGCCAGGATCCATCCGACGAAGAAACGATGACCACGCTGCAACTCGCCATTAACGGCATCGCCGGTGGCCTCCGGAATACGGGGTAATACCAACGTACACTTGAATCATGAACATCGTTTCGGAGCCTCGTTATCTCCAGATTGCCGTCAATGGCGTGTCTTTCGGGCACGTCCACGGCATACTGACCTACTCCATTCCGGCCGGCTGGTCCTCTGATCTCGATCCGGGAACCCTGGTCTGGGTGCCGATTCAGAAGCGGGTCGAACTCGGGATCGTGATTGGGGATGCGGCCGAGCTTCCTGACCTCGAGGTTCGAGCACTGCACGCTCAAGTGAACCCGCCTATTCGTCTCAATCAGGTGCAGATGTCGACTGCGTTCTGGATGGCGCGAGAGACGGTCAGTTCGTTGTACGCCTGCGCGGCACTTTTCCTGCCCCCAGGAATCCTGCATCGGCGACGTGAAGTCTATGCACTCGCTCCAGATCCCGTGATCGACGTCATCAAGCTGACAGCAACCCAGCAGAAAGTCGTGAATCACCTGCGCGAAAATGGACGTACGACTCTCGATGCGCTGCGATACGCAACTGGTCAGAAACTGGACTCGGTTCTGGCCAGGCTGGTCGAAAGCGGTGTGATATCGCGCGATCTGGAAGTGGATCAGCGCATCCCCGGTGAGCCTTCGGTGCAGGTGTTACGCCTGCTGAATGATGATGTGAGTCTGACTTCGCGATCAGCGAAGCAGGCAGCGATCCAGAACGCACTGATTCTGCGGCGCCGGCTTCTGCGTGACGATGATTCCGAGTTTGCCACGGTGGAGGCACTTCGCGAACGGGTCGATGCCGATAGCGCCACACTTCGGGCAATGGCGAAAAAAGGAGTCATCGAACTGGAGGCGGTGCCAAGGTCGAAGGCTCCGCATTCGCGTTCGGCCTCTCCGCCTGAGCTGACAGCGCAACAGGCAGCGGTCTGGGCCAGCATCGAGCGAAGGTTGACGCAGCAGGACAGCACGCCGACGCTGCTGTTCGGCGTGACCGGATCGGGTAAAACCGAAATTTATCTCCGCGCGGTCGCCTGGTGTCTGCGCTTCAATCGAGGCGCAATCATCCTGCTCCCGGAAATTGCCCTGGCAACGCAGATCGTTCGGCGATTTGTCGAACGCTTCCCCGGCCGGGTTGCCGTGCTGCATTCGCAAATGAGCGACGTTCAGCGCTACGCGACCTGGAAAGCCATCGAGTCCGGCGAGTTCCAGGTTGTCGTCGGGCCTCGCTCCGCACTGTTTGCTCCGGTCGTCGAACCCGGGCTGATCGTGCTCGATGAGGAGCATGAAGGCTCGTTCAAGCAGGACAGTGAACCTCGCTACCACGCCAGATCAGTCGCGGTTTATCTGGCTCGCCTGTATCGCGCATCGCTCGTGCTTGGGAGCGCCACACCGTCGGTCGAATCGTGGCACCACGCCGACCAGGGCGAATGGAATCTGGCCGAACTCTCGGAGCGCGTTGCCCCTTCCATGGCCGACGGATCACTGGAACTGCCGCCGGTTGAAATTGTCGATCTCCGGCAGGAATTGCAACGCTCGAACACGTCGCTCCTCAGTCGGCGTCTGCAGGAGGTTGTTTCGATGGCGCTTCGCCGGGGAGAGCAATCGATTCTCCTGCTGAACCGGCGGGGACAATCGACCGTCGTCCTCTGTCGCGATTGTGGACATCGGCTGGAGTGCCCGCATTGCGACATTCCGCTGGTCTTCCACCGTGATCGCGGTACGCTGATTTGCCACCGCTGCGACTATCGGGAAACACCACCCCGTTTCTGCCCCGATTGTCAGGGCCGTCTCGATTTCTTCGGATCGGGAACACAGCGAGTCGAGGAGGAAGTCGGAGCGATGTTCCCGGATGCGAAAGTGATGCGCTGGGATCAGGACTCGGTTCGTCAGCTGGGTGGCTACACGGCGATGCTGGAACGGGTCGAGCAGGGGCTGGTCGACATCGTCATTGGTACGCAGATGGTGGCCAAAGGATTCGATTTGCCGAAAGTGACCGTGGTCGGGGTAATTCAGGCGGATACCATGCTTCATTTGCCGGATTTTCGAAGTGCCGAGCGGACATTCCAGCTCGTTACCCAGGTTGCCGGACGTGCCGGACGGCGAGCACCGGGAAGTCGCGTGATCGTGCAGACGTACACACCGGGACACTACGCGATTCGACACGCCTCACAGCACGATTTTCGGGCGTTCTACGAGGAAGAGCGCGCCTTTCGCGAGCATTTCGTGTACCCGCCGTATGCCCGTCTTGTTCGGTGCGTCTACAAGCATCGGCATGAGCAGGCAGCGGCGATCGAGGCGGAGATGATGGTGCGGAAACTGGCACGGCTTGCACGGTCTGAAGGGGTCGAGATCGATCTGATGGGTCCAACGCCGGCTTTTGCGGCAAAGGTGCGAGGCATGTTTCAGTGGCAGATCGTCCTTCGGGGCCGAAACCTCGATGCGCTGCTCGACGAGTTTCCGGTGGGTCCTGGCTGGGTGATCGATGTCGATCCGCAAAGCATGTTGTAGGCGCTTGTATGATTGTCCGTAACAAATAGTCCGCGTGGTTTGGGAGAAGCGACTGAATGGCTCTGCTCGGGTTGGTGTATGAAGGCGATGAACGACTGCGCAAGAAGGCAGTCCGGATTCGACAGGTTGATGATGGCATCAGGAAACTGGCGGACGATATGTGGGAGACCATGCTCGATGCGCGCGGCGTTGGTCTGGCCGCACCACAGATCGGCGCTGGACTGCGACTGATTGTGATCCACATCCCGGCGGATTACGACGAGGACGATGCCAACGAATATGAGTTTCGATTGGCCAATCCGGAAATCGTCAAATCGTTCGGTCACGTGGTCGGAACAGAGGGCTGTCTGAGTATCCCCGGCTGGGTAGGGGACGTTCCTCGAGCTGAAGCATTAACTGTCAAGGCGATCGACATGAATGGTCGGGCGGTCAGGATCAAGGCGGAGAATCACCTGGCAGTGGTGTTGCAGCACGAGATCGACCATCTCGACGGGATTCTCTACACCGATCGGGTGGAGGACAAGGAAACCCTGCGTCGCGTCACCGATGATGACGATCTGCCAGAGTAGTTACCGACCGCGTTGTCTCGACCGGGGATCGAAGACATCCCGCAACCCATCGCCGAGAAGGTTCGCGGCGATCACGGTCAGGCCAATTGCAATTCCGGGGAATGGCGAAAACCACCATCCATCGCGAATGTACTTGCGGCCTTCAGAAACCATCTGCCCCCAGTCCAGATCGTGCGGTTGCGTACCAAGACCGATGAAGCCAGGCGCCGCCGTGGTAAGCACGGCAAACCCGACATCCATCGAGGCCTTCACCAGCACCGTCGGAAACGCGTTCGGCAGAATGTGGCGAAACAATAATCGTGCCTGCGAGGCTCCCAGCGATTGCGCCGCTTCGGCGAACTGGGCACCGCGCAGGGCGATCACATTGGCACGAACCAGTCGGCAATAGCCGGGCCACCAAACGAGGGACACGGCGATCATCACGTTGATCAGTCCTGGTCCGAGTGCTGCTGCAAACGCCATCGCCAGAATAAGATCGGGAATCGTCAGTAAAATATCGGTGACCCGCATGATCAAGTTGTCAATCCAGCCACTGAAGTGGCCAGCGATCGAACCGAGTAATGTTCCGATCGCCAGCGCCAGCACGATCACTGTCAAGCCCGCCAGAAGCGAGGTTCGCGATCCAACGACGACCCGGGTCAGGATGTCGCGACCGACCTGGTCGGTGCCGAACCAGTGATCGGCCGAAGGAGCCTGCAACTTTTCGGAGATATGCACCGCACTGGTTGCGTCTTTCGGATACGGCACCAACGACGGCCCGGCAATCGCGACCACAGCGATCAAAACGAAAATGACCAGCCCGGCCAAAGGCAATGGACTTTGTCGGAACTTGCCGATGCTTCGGCGGACATTTGGACTGACCTTCAGTCGACGTGTCATCAATGGTGTGGCAGCAAGGGCCTTGTCAGGAGTGACTCACGCGAGGATCGAGTAATCCGTAGGTGATATCGATGACGATATTGATCAGGCTGAAAACAATGCCGTAGAGCAGGGCAATCCCGATAATGGGCATGAAGTCGAGCGTCAATGCTGATTTGGTTGCATAGAGCCCAATTCCAGGCCAGTCGAAGACTGTTTCTACCAGAACCGCGCCACCCATTGCCCACCCGAAAGCGAGCCCGATCGTCGTCAACGTCGGGATGAACGCGTTGCGCATGGCGTGACGAACGATCACACGGCGCTCGTTTAGCCCTTTGGCACGAACGGTACGCACATAATCGTTGTTCAACACTTCGAGCAGGCTGGCGGAGGTGAAGCGCGAAATCGTTGCCAGTGCACCCATGCAGAGTGTGATTGCCGGCAGGATGATGTGACGCAGCGATGTCAGGAAGAGTTCGACGTCTCCATGGAGCAAGGCATCGAGGGTGTACATGCCCGTTACATTCGGTGGCGGGCTTGTCATCGCCGGCAGTCGTCCACTGATCGGGAACCAGTCGAGGCGGAGTCCCAGCAGCAGTTGCATCAGAATCGCCAGCCAGAACGCAGGAACGCTCAGAAAAAGCAACGAGACCAGCAGCGACATGTGGTCGGCGAACTTGTCTGCCCGCACCGCAGCCAGAACTCCGAGGGGCACACCGATCAACGTCGCAAATGTCATCGCGACCAGCACCAGTTCAAGCGTTGCTGGCCAATAGATTTGAAGGTCTGTCAGCACGGGACGTCGTGAAAGGATCGATTGTCCCCAGTCACCCTCGACCAATCCGCTGAGGTAATTCCAGTACTGGACCGGCAGAGGATCGTCGAGTCCGTATTCGTCGCGGAGCTCATCGTACATTGCCTGGGTTCCCTGAGGTCCTGCTACCAACCGGGCCGGATCACCGGGTACGATGTGAGACAGCGAAAAGGTCAGCAAGGTCACGCCGATCAGCACCGGGACGATCAGCAGCAGTCGTCTCAGGATGAACCTGGTTAGCGACATCGGGTGAGTCCGAATCGGGATGATGGTGCTGGCATAACCAGCACCATGACTCCGAGTCTCTGGAACACGTTACGCCACGAATTCGATGGTGCGGATGTCGGAACCTGCCGCTTCGAGTCCTTCAGGGCCGAGCTTCGTGGCCCAGGCATCGTTGGCGATTTCGGTGAAGGCGAAGATTTCGACAGCGTTCTCGACAATCATCAGCTGGGCCTGATCGTAGAGCGCCTTGCGCGCGGCTGGATCGTTGGTCGATCGAGCATCCTCGAGCATCCTCGAGCATCCTGTCGAGTTCCGGATTCACGAACTGGGACGAGTTCGACCACGATCCTGCCTGACTGGAGTGGAAGCATGGCCAGAGCAGTGCATCCGGATCGAGATAGGAGACGCCGGAATAGACTGCGATCATGCCCGGCGAGGTGTCCGGTGTCGCTGCCCTCGCAACCAGATCCGGCCAGACCAGTGGTGTGATCGTCAGATTGATATTGAGCTCGGCCAGCTTTTCGAGCATGATCAGGCCCATTTGCTCTTCGATGGCGATGCCGGTCACGTAGACGTAGTCGATGTCGAAGCCATCCGGATAGGCACTGGCCGCTAGACACGTTTTCGCAGCTTCCATGTCGAAACGAATCACCGGCAGATCCGTTTTGTGCCACGGCTCGAGTCGCGTTGGCAACGGTCCAGCCAGAATCTCGCCCCGCCCTGATACGGCTCCGATCACCGACTCGAAATCAAAGGCACCGGTCAGTGCCTGCCGCACGTTGACATCGGCGGTTGGCCCAACCTGGTAGTTCATTTTGATCGCCAACGGACTCCACGATGGAATCTGGTTGATCGTCAGGCCCTCGATTGCTTCAAGTGCCGTCACATCTTCCAGGGTCAGCACATCACCGTAGGAGGCCTCGCCGGCTTCCATGGCGATTCGCTTGGTGGAAGATTCCCGAATGATCCGCCAGATGAATGTATCGATCGGGCGGCTGACACCTTCGGTGGTGTACCAGTAGTCCTCGCGGCGCAGGAACTCATAGAGGTTTCCTGGTTCCCAGCGGCCAATGGAATACGGTCAGCTACCGGCGGCATGATCGATCTGCCAGGTTTCGCCATTGTCTGAACCGGCGTTTTCGGCGACCAGCGCCGGGTTGGCCAGGAAGATCCATGACAGCGTCAGATCGAATGGAGCGAACGGCTTGACCAAATTGAACTGGACAGTCAGAGCATCGACAACAACGATCAATTCCGGCGTCATGACGTCGGCGAACATCCAGGAAACGCCATTGTTCTTGGTGAGCAGGCGAGTCACGTTCCACTTGACCACTTCGGCATCCAGCGGGCTACCATCCGGAAATACCGCTCGCTCATCGAGCGTAACTGTCCAGACTGACGCGTCTTCGTTGCTGGTCGCGCCAGTTGCAACGAGCAGCAGGCCTGCCATCATCCGGGAACTTGAATTGATTGGCAAAGAAGGACATCGCACATGAGTCTGCGTATCGGAGTCGACGTCGGTGGAACCAATACCGATGCTGTACTTATGGATGAGCGCCGCGTACTCGCCAAGCTTAAGACCCCGACCACCGAGGATGTCACGAGTGGCATAACCACGGCGATCCAGAGTGTGCTGACGCAGTCGAGAACTACCACCGATGCGATCGCGTCGGTGATGATCGGGACGACGCACTTCACGAACGCAATCGTGGAACGACGGCATCTCCAACCGGTTGCGGCGATTCGGCTGGGACTCCCGGAGACGGAGGCATTACCTCCGTTGACCGACTGGCCGCAGGATCTGCTCGATTCGTCGCCGCATTACACGTACCTGGTTCACGGTGGTCACGAGTTCGATGGTCGGGTGACTTCACCATTCGATCCGCAGGAAATCCGTGAAGCGGCCAGGGATATCGCCGAAAAGGGCGTTCTGGCGGTTGCCATTTCCAGCGTCTTTTCTCCCGTCAATACGGTGATGGAGGACGAAGCTGCGAAGATCGTGGCCAGCGAAATACCAGGTGTTTCGATCACGAAGTCCAGTGAGATCGGGCGGATTGGGCTGCTCGAGTGGGAGAATGCGGCGATTCTCAACTGCTGCCTGCGCGCGCTGGCCGATCGCACGATCAGTGCGTTTCAGCAATCGATTGCCGATCTTGGAATTACGGCGCCACTCTATCTTACCCGGAACGATGGGACGCTGATGGCGGCCGAATATGCCCGAACCTGTCCCGTGCTGACAATCGCCTCCGGACCGACGAATTCGATGCGCGGAGCGGCGTTCCTGTCAGGACTCTCCGATGCCGTAGTTGTCGACATTGGCGGCACAACGTCCGATGTCGGTGTGCTGGCCCATTGATTCCCGCGAGAGGCGTCGGTTGCGGTCGAGGTTGGCGGTGTTCGCACGAATTTTCGGATGCCGGATGCCGGATGCCGGATGCCGGATGTCTACTCGGTCGGACTCGACGGCGATACGATGGGTCGCGCCTTTCCTGAAATTCAGATGGTGACGGCGACCCTGGTTGGGGTATCGGCGACACCGATAGCGATGTCCGATGACAAGGGAAACAGCGCCATTCTTTCCACCGTCAGCAATCTGTGGACTGAAACATTTGCCCGGGGCATCGCTGTCAACATGGGAGCATCGGCCTATATCGCCAGCTATGCAATGACCGGGAAACAATTGCGCGAGGCGGCGATACCAGGCACGATGACGCTGATCGAACGCATTGGGACGACGATTCGGCTGGCCCACCGTGACAAGAAGGATCCAATCGCCGCCGTGGCCGACGTCACGAACGGCTTTCCATTCTGGACCGGCAAGATCAGCGATGTGATTCGTCGTACCGAAGGCGGATTTGCCCGGGGCACGGCATTGATTGAAGGGTCGGGCGAGAACGCAGGACGCAGGCTGACGATCGATTTCCAGAATGAATTCCTGATTGCCCGGGCGGAAGGTGAGGCGTTAGTGACGGTTCCCGACCTGATCACGTTGCTCGATGCCGAAACGGGCGAGCCGATCACGACCGAATCGCTCCGTTACGAATTCCGCGTCGTCGCACTGGCGATTCCGTGCGCTCGCCGATGGCGAACCGAGGAGGTCTGGCAATCTTAGGTCCCAGCTATTTTGGCTATGACGAACCGTTCGTGCCAGTCGAGACGCGCTTCGGCAAGTAAAATCGTCCACGGATGCCCATCAGAAAATGATCACTTCCGGCTGGTTGACCTTGCGACCTTCGCCCTCGATGATCTGGCAGATCTGATCGATCGTGTCCTCGAGACGACCTGGTTCGTTGAAGACGAGGTAGTCGAACTCGTCGACCCGGGCCAGTTCCTCGCTCGAAATCTTCAGCCGCTTCAGCAACACCTCGGGGGATTCGGTTTTGCGGTTGAGTAGGAATTCGTGCAGTGATTCGGTCGATTCCGGAGCAATGAAAATCGATGCTGTGTTGGCGATCAATCTCCGCAACGTGGCGTGACCCTTGACGTCAACCTTGATGATGACATCCCGCCCTTCGGCCAGGCCTTGGACCACCGGAGATCGCGGTACCCCGTAGTGATTGTCGTACACCGATGCATGTTCGATGAAGTCGTTGGCGTCGATCCGGCTCAGGAACTCATCTTTCGTAAGAAAGAGGTAGTGCACGCCATCGATCTCGTCCGGCCGCATATCACGGGTGGTTGCGGTTACGACATACTTTGCCTTGGGATAGTGATGCTGAAGTTGCTCGAGCACGGCATCCTTACCGACTCCCGACGGCCCGGAGATAATGATGACCCGGGGATGACGCCGGGCCCGCAACCGGCTGATCACATCGTTCCCGGCCTGATAGATCGGCCGCGGATCGGGTATTGTCGGGTCATACACGGGTAACTCCAGATCGGGGACTCTCGGCTGTCGTTGCGTGATGCTGACCACGATGCATGTGCTCCCTGCGTGAGATGTGTTGAAGAAACCGTCGTCGGAACGTCGGTAGGAAGACGCCAGTAATGTTCGATGTCCTTACGATTGCAGCAGTTGCGGATGAACTACGGGAACATGTGCTCGACGGTCGCATTCAGCGCATTGGCCTTGTCGACAAATTGACGATTGCCGCCGAAATCTATGCCCACGGCAAACGCCGTGCCCTGATCGCCAGTGCCGATGCGCAGCAGCCTCGCGTGCTGCTGACGGATTCGATGCCGTCACTCGATCCGAACCTGATCACGCCGTTTGGTCTGATGCTTCGCAAGTATGTGCGAGGCGGGTTCCTGATCGGTATCGAACAACCTCCGCTCGAGCGGATGATGCGCCTGAGTATAGCCAAGCGTCTGATTCCTCACAATGCCGAAGAGCCGGAGGTAGACGATCCGGAAGTTGATGATGAAGGTGATGATATCTGGTCGGGTGAAGGGATTCAGCGGATCGATCTCGCGATCGAAGTCATGGGACGACACAGCAACCTGATCCTGATCGACGAAGCCGGTTTGATCATGGATAGTGCGAAACGGGTCACGACATCGATGAGCCGGGTTCGTCCGATTCAACCCAAACGTGTGTATGTGATGCCACCACTGGTCGACAAGCCGGATCCCCGCCGGATCACGTCGGCGAGTTTGGAGTCGCTTTTGCCGACGGCAGTTGCGAAAACAACACTGACCGATCTTCTCGTGAAATC
>JBBJOX010000077.1:0-3393 GCA_037724245.1 Thermomicrobiales bacterium
AAGTCGTCAAACTCGCCAAGGAAAAGGGCATCTCGATCCGAATCGGCGTCAACTTCGGGTCGGTCGCGCCAATGACGAAGGAATTCGTTGACGAGATGGCCGAGCGCAACGCGACCCAGGTCGACCTCCGGGCCGAATGGTTGGTACGATCGGCACTTGGTCACATCAAGATCCTCGAAGATCTCGATTTCTACGACACCAAGGTTTCCCTGAAGGCATTCGAGGTTCCGGTACTCCTCGAGGCCTATCAACGATTCGCCAAACTTCCGAACGATTATCCGTTGCATCTGGGAGTGACCGAAGCGGGCACGCCACGCGCTGGATCCGTGAGATCGGCCGTTGGTATCGGGACGTTGCTGGCGCTGGGTATCGGCGACACGATCCGGGTTTCACTGACGACTGATCCGGTCGAGGAAGTGTTCGTTGCCTACGAAATTCTGAAATCTCTCGAACTTCGGCAGAAGGGCGCGACGATGATCGCCTGCCCAACCTGCGGTCGGGTCGAGGTCGATCTCTTCAAATTAGCGAACGACGTCGACAAGGTGCTCGAGAAAGTCACGGATCCAATCCGCGTCGCGGTCATGGGCTGCGTCGTCAATGGACCGGGCGAGGCTCGTGATGCCGATGTCGGAATCGCCGCAGGTAACGGGAAGGGAGTCATCTTCCGCAAGGGCAAGATCGTCAAGACCGTGCTCGAAGTTGACATGCTTCAGGAACTGACCAACGAGATTCACGCTGTCATCGAAGACCGGAGGAACGGCATCTTCGACGTCGCCGAGGATCACGGTAACGCCTACAAACCAATGATTTCGCTGACCGCGGTGTAAGCATCGCTGTAGAGCGATTGCTCGTCGATCTGCAGGGCTCAATTCAGGTGTTCGCCCGTGGGCCAACGAGGTAGCTGACCCCGTCAGCACGATGACGGGGGTCAAGCGCTCGTATGGAGCTCCTTGCAGGTTGCTCCCGCCGCTCGATTACGCAGCTGTCCGTTGAGCCGTACGGCTTGTCGCGAGAGATGGTCGCGTTCGAGAATGCTGGTCGCCGATTTGGCAGCGTCGGCGTAGAGCCTCGCCGCGGAAACTGAGTCACCGATACGCTCGTGCAGGTATGCGGCGACGGCAGCGTAGCGAGGCAGTCCAGGATCGAGCGCTTCGAGGGCAGCAAGTCCGGCCTGCGCTCCAATCGCCTCGCCGACTGCAACGGCCCGGTTCAGACGGGCCACCGGACTGTCCGTGAGGCGCACCAGTTCGTCGTACCACTCGACGATCTGGATCCAGTCGGTCTCATCGGTCATCCGGGCATCTGCGGGAAGTGCTGCGATGGCGGCCTGTGCTTGGAATTCGCCCAGACGAGCGCGAGCGAGTGCTGCCTGTAGCATTTCGACGCCCTCGGTAATCGCGTGCGTATTCCACAGACTTCGGTCCTGTTCGGCAAGTGGTACGAGCCTGCCGTCGGAACCGGTTCGTGCAGGGCGTCGCGCGTGGTGGAGTAGCATGAGCGCGAGAAGGCCCGAAACCTCCTCATGCCTGATCCGGGTCGCCAACTGCCGAGCGAGACGTATCGCTTCCTCGGCGAGGTCGACATCGCCCGCATAGCCCTCGTTGAAGACAAGGTAGATCACGCGTAACACGGTAGCGACATCACCGGTCTGGTTAAATCGGACGTCCGAGACGGTTCGCTTGGCCCTGCTGATCCGTTGCGCCATGGTCGCCTCGGGCACCAGATAGGCCCGAGCGATCTGGCGCGTGGTCAGGCCGCCGACCGCACGCAACGTGAGCGCAACGGCCGATGCCGGTGACAGGGACGGATGCGCGCAGAGGAAGTAGAGCTGGAGTGTGTCGTCCTCCACCTCGCTCTCGCCCAGGTCGGGAACATGCTCACTCTCGTTCGCAGCGCGTTCCTCGCGTTGTCGTCGGGAATTATCGGCGCGAGCGATGTCGATGAACTTGCGCCAGGAAACGGCAACCAGCCAACCCTTGGGGTCTCGCGGTGACGTGTCCTGCCACACGCGCACGGCCTCGACCAGAGCGTCCTGCACGGCATCCTCAGCCGCCGCAAAGTCTGCTCCGCGACGGACAAGGATGCTGATCACTCTGGGAGTGAGATTCCGCAGCAGAGTCTCATCCACCGTGGGCTACTCCGTGATAGTCGGCGACACGCCATAGAATGGGCGCAACTCGAGCCACTCATGGATCGGCCGACCACCGGCCCCCGGTGCTGCGGACAACTCGCCAGCCAGTTCGAGTGCCCGTTCATGAGTCTCGACGTCGATCACCATCCAGCCGGCGATCAGGTCCTTGGTCTCCGCGAACGGACCATCAGTGACCGGTGGTCGACCCTCACCATCGAAGTGGACCCATAATCCCTCGGGCGAAAGCGCCTGGCTGTCGACGAATTCACCAGAGTCCTCGAGCCGGGTGGCAAAGTCCCGCATGTATTTCAGGTGAGCCGTAACTTCTTCTGGTGTCCACTGATTCATCGGCGCGTTGTTGACTGAATCCGGCGCTCCCCGGTAATGCTTGAGCATCAGATATTTCATGGTGTCTTACTCCAGGTATCATGTGACATCGGCTATATGGCTCCGCTCAGGCGTTTCGATCTTGTTCCCGCTTCCGGACCAATTCCTCGACCGCACTCGGCAGGGTCGTTTCGAAATCGATCAGTTTCACCCACGTTGGCGTCACGACGATCCGCACCATGCCATCGTAGAGCGAACGTACCTCGGCCTCCCAGTCCACCCGTTGCTCCGATGTCATCTCATAGGTGCCGTTCATCTGCAGGTATTCTTCCGGGATACCATCAACGACATCCAGATCGGCTCGACCGCGGATGAGCAGGATCTTGGGCGGGTGCACTTCGGTGTCGATCGTCAGCGCAACCATTGGATTCTCCCGCAACGATGGGAGTTTTGGCGAATTCTTTGTGGTACACATGACGATCGTCGATCCGTTCCAGTTGAACCCAATCGGAATATTGCGAGGTGTGCCGTCCTTGGCGACGTACGCGAGGCGGGTCAGGTCGCGAGCAAGGAGTTTCTTGCTGAATGGCCGGTTCAGTATCTCGGCGATTTTGTCCGGTTGCATGGTCACGGTTTTCATTTCAAATACCTCTGTCGCTATCGTGGCGCTGGTCTGCCCAGCGAAACGTCGGGTGACGATCCGCTAGCTGAGATCCTCGGCCAACGCGACGATGATCCCTACGGGGCCGCGGACGTAGCAGAGCCGGTAGATGTCCTGATATTGCACTACCTCTCCAACGAGTTCTGCGCCATGAGCTCGCAGGCCCGCGATAGTGGCGTCGATGTCGTCGACGTTGAACATGATGCTTCGCAAGCCCAGCGTGTTCGCCGGTGCGGGTTCCGGCTCAGAGCTGATCGCTGACGGGGTAGTGAAC
>JBBJOX010000077.1:3403-10788 GCA_037724245.1 Thermomicrobiales bacterium
TAGTGAACCTCGTCAGCTCAAGCCGGCTGTTGCCGTCCGGAGTTCGCATCATCGCGATATCGACGCGGACGTTATCGAGTCCGCAGACTCGGTCCACCCAGATTCCCTCGATCGGCGCCTTGCCTTCCAGCTCCATACCCAGTTCAACAAAGAATTGGATGGCAACCTCAAGGTCGTCGACGACAATGCTTACGTGGTGCATCTGCTGAATCGTCATGTGATTCTCCTTCTCCTCGATACGGCCCATTGCGGCCGATTTCGTACCGGGGACGGAATCACCTGTAGATTCTCGACATCCAAATCCGGGCCAGTGTTTACCCATCACAATTCTGGGGTGGCGTTATCGAGAGTTCGAATTGCAAGGAGAACGCAGAATAGGGACGACTTTCGGAGCTTGCGAAGAATCAGTGGGCGCGGTTGGACCTGTTTCACTCAAGGAGTGCATGCAGGTCAGTGAACCGTCGCCGGCCCACAGGCAATGCCGCAAGCAGTGAGCTGAGCAAGCGGCGGCTCTCCGAAACGTCCAACCTGATTAGCGGCTCCGACGTTCGGACGCGTCTGCTGCGAATGGCTCTCCGCAGGTGAGCACGCCGGGACTCCCCTCTATTCCTCAGCGAGTCCGTTCCCTGAATCAATATCCGCTGACGTGGTCGTAGAATGGATCGCCGTCGACGATCGAGCCTTGTGACACCGGCTTTCCGGTGCGACTGGATTTATAGATGGCGGTCAGCAGTTCGAAGGTCGGGCGGATATCGTCCACATTTGCCGGTGGACGCTGGCCCTGTTCGATCGCATCGAGCACCATTCGGAGTTCGGCACCGTGACTCGCTCGCGTGTCTGTTGCCGGTGGCCAGGCACCTGCAGGAAGTTCCTGGTTCGGTGGTGCGGTGATCGTCCAGTCGTCGTTACCGTAACGATAGAGTGCCTCTACTTCCAGGGTCGCCCGTTCGAAATCGAGTCGGACGCGGGAGACCTGATCCGGTGAGAGCACACTACTGACGATCGAGACCAAGGCCCGATTGCGGAATCGGAGCATCGCCATCGCGGTGTCCTCGACTTCGATGTCATGCCGCAGGGTGTCGGTGATCGCCGTTACTTCGTCCCAATCGCCACCCATCAACCAGACCATCAGATCGATCAGGTGAATTGCCTGACCCATATTGACCCCGCCGAGTTCCGACTTCCACGTTCCGCGCCACGGGATGGAGTAATACGCCTCGTCGCGATACCAGGTGGTTTGGCAAAGGCCGACATAGGCTTTGCCGAAGAGACCGCTTTCGATGTTCTGGCGAAGATGCTGCCCGGCAGCACCGAACCGCCACTGGAAAACACTGACGCAGGATTTTCCGGTACTCTGCTCGAGTTCGGCAATGGAATCGAGTTCACGCAGCGAGGCGACGAGCGGCTTCTCGCAAAAAACCGATGCACCTGCTTCGAGAACCTGCTTGATCAGCGGAAAATGAAATGCCGGCGGCGTGCAAATGCTGACGATGTCTGGCTGCTCCACGCGGAGCATTTCGGCGGCATCGGTATAGGTGGTGGCAATGCCATGCTTCGCTGCGAACTCCCTGACTCGCGATTCGTCGATATCGACTGCGGCGACCGGGACAACCCGATCCGAATTATCCGCCCACGCTGCGACGTGAGCACCGGAGATGCCTCCGGTACCGATGATTGCTGCCTTGACTGAGGACATGAATTGCTCCAAACGTGAGGATCAGAGGACGTGCGAGACGTAGCGTGCTTTCATCTCCGCGAGCACATCGTCCGGTGGTCTTGCCCAGACATCCTTGTTGAAAATTTCGACCTCGATTGGACCGGAGTAGCCTTCGGCGTCGACCGCCTTGCGCAGTCGCCGATTGTCGACAACGCCGTCTCCCATCATCCCGCGCGACACCAGTGGATCGGTGTTCGGGACCATCCAGTCGTTGACGTGGAAGCCGAGGGTGTAGGCTGCGGCCCGGGTGATTTCCTCGTAAATGTAGGGATCCCACCAGACGTGGTAGATATCGATGACAACCCCGACCTGAGGTGAGTTGAAGTCCTCGGCGAGATCATTGGCTTCGCGGAGCAGGGAAATGACCGAGCGATCGGCGGCGAATGCCGGATGCAAGGGCTCTATACCGATGCGAACTCCCCGTTCTTCAGCGTAGGGGATGATCGCCTCGATTCCGTCTCGCACCATCGCCCGGGCATCGTCGATCTGTTCGACTCCGAAGAGTCCGCCGCAGACCATGACCAGCACGTCGGTTCCGATCGTTGCTGCCTCATGGATTGCCAGCTTGTTGTCCTCGATATTCGCGGCGCGTATCTCCGCAGTGGTGCCTGGAAACATGCCCCCACGGCAGAGGCTGGATACCTGAAGGCCGGCTTCGCGAATCAGACGAGCCGATTCTTCGACTCCGGTTTCCTGTATCTTGTCGCGCCAGCAGGCGATCCATGGAATCTCGTGTCGTGCGCAGCCGTCAACGGCCTGGGCAAGGCTCCACGAGTCGGTAGTTTTCTGGTTCAGGCTGAGTCGTGAAAAATCGGAAGTCATGCGTTCACCACACCGGCAACTTCCAGGAAGTGTTTCATCCGACGAACCGACATCTCGGGATCGTGAAAGAGATGTGCGGCGTCGGCAAGCCGGAAGAGTTCCGACAGATGTGCCACCGATCGCGTGCTCTGCTGGCCGCCGACCATATGGAAATGGGTCTGATGTCCGTTCAGCCAGGCGACGAAAACGACGCCGGTTTTGTAGAAGCGGGTTGGCGCCTTGAAGATGTGGCGTGAGAGAGCGACCGTCGGTTTCAGAATCTCGTGATAGCGCATGGTGTCGCCGGCATCGAACGCGGCCAGAGCGGCACCTGTGGCCGGGGCGATCGCATCGAATATACCAAGCAGCGCGTGACTGTACCCCTGGTCATCACCCTCGATCAGTTCCGCATAATTGAAATCGTCGCCGGTGTACATGAGGACGCCGGCGGGCAATCGACGCCGCATCGAGATTTCCTTGTCCTTGTCGAGCAAGGAAATCTTGATTCCATCGATCTTGTCGGCATGCCGTTCGAGAATTTCGAGGCAGGTATCCATGGCCGTGTCAAGATTTTCGGAACCCCAGTACCCGGCCAGCGCGGGATCAAACATGTCCCCCAGCCAGTGGATGATGACGGGCTGGCTGACCTGCGAGAGTATTTGATCGTAGACCGTCGCGTAATCGTCCGGACTGGTCGCGCTGGCAGCGAGGGCACGGCTGGCCATCAGGATGATTTGACCACCAAGTCCTTCGACGAAGGCGATCTGCTCTTCGTAGGCAGCGATCACCTCCTCGATCGTGTACACGCCGGGCGCGAGGTGATCGGTTCCGGCACCGGAAGCGAGTTGCCCGCCGACTGATTTCGCCTCTGCGATGGAGCGGCGAATCAACTCCTGTGACGTGGGCCAGTCGAGCCCCATGCCCCGTTGCGCCGTATCCATCGCTTCGGCGACGCGCAACCCGAGCGACCAGAGGTAGTGCCGATAGTGCAGTGTCGCTTCCCAATCCACATTCGTGTGCAACCAGGGATCGTTGTCTGCCATTGGATCGGCCACAACGTGCGCAGCGGCGTAGGCAATTCGTTTGACTGGTGCAGGAAACGTCTGCGCCCAGGAGCTGGCCGGACCGACGGCGTAATCATTCAGAGATCCATCGAGTTGAGGCAGTTTCAATGTCGTTGACGTTTCGATGACAGTAGCCATGTTTCGTCCTTTTTGAGTTTGTTGCGCAGCGTCAGTAAGACAGGTCGGGCACATCGAGCCAGCGCCGTTCTTGCCAGGATTGCAAACCGAGTTCGGCCAGTTGCACACCCTTCGCACCTTCGAGCAGACCGTACTCCCATGCTTCGTCGAAGGCGACGTGCTTGAGGAACATTTCCCACTGGATCTTGAAGGCATTGTCGAAGACGTCGTTGTTGGGAACATCTTCCCAGTCGTCGAGGAAGTTGAAAGGATTCTCGATATCGGGATTCCAAACCGGTTTCGGTGTATTAACCCTGTGTTGTGTTTTACATCCGCGCAAGCCGGCAACCGCGCTCCCGTGCGTACCATCTACCTGAAGCGTGAACAACTCGTCGCGATTGACCCGAACCGCCCACGAGGAATTGATGTGGGCGACGATGTCGCCATCAAGTTCGAACGTCGCGTAGGCAGCATCATCCGCCGTCGCCGCGTAGGCGTTGCCCTGTTCGTCGAAGCGCTCCGGAATATGGATCGCCCCGAGGCAACTGACCGCCTTGACGCTCCCGAAGGTGCGATCGAGCACGTAGCGCCAGTGGCAGAGCATGTCGACGATGATGCCGCCACCATCTTCCTTACGGTAGTTCCAACTCGGACGTTGCGCGGTTTGCCAATCGCCTTCGAAAACCCAGTACCCGAACTCACCTCGGACCGACAGAATGCGCCCGAAGTATCCGCTGTCGATCAGCATCTTGAGTTTGCGCAGTCCCGGAAGGTACAACTTGTCCTGAACCACACCGTGCTTGATTCCGGCATCCTCGGCGAGTCTGGTCAGATCGAGCGCCGTTTGCAGACTGGTCGATATCGGTTTCTCGCAATAGATGTGTTTGCCGGCAGCAATCGCCTTCTTCAGCCCATCCGCACGAAAGTCGGTTTGCTGCGAGTCGAAGTAGATCGTGTCATCCGGGTTCTTGAGCGCTTCGTCGAGATTGGTCGACCAGCGCTCGATCCCATGCGCTGCAGCCAGTGCGCCGACTTTCTCGGCATTGCGCCCGATAAGAATTGGATCGACTACGATCCGGTCGCCGTTGGCCCCAACGACTCCACCCTGGTTGCGGATGGCGACAATGGATCGGATCAGGTGCTGGTTGGTTCCCATCCGACCAGTGACCCCATTCATAATGATGCCGATTTTCGTGGAACTCATGAACTCCCCCATCTCCCCTTCGAACTGCCGGCAGCGTTTTCTGCCAGATACGCATCCAGTGCTTCCCGGTTGTGGATCGTCGAAAGATGTTCCAGACGATCCATGTCCCTTGTTTCAAGTGCCTGCAGAATGTGATGATGCTGCTCCTGCGCCCGGCCAAGCCGTCCCGAAAGAATGTTGTAGTAGCGGCGGACGCGTTCCCACTGATCGAGCGTGCGATCGGTAAAATCCCGCAACGTTCGCATATTGGCGATTCGGGCAATGTCCCGGTGAAATGCAGAGTTGAGGACGCCCCATCGCTCACCGTCCCCGCTGGCGACCGCGTCGTCCATTTCGGCGACAGCTGCATTCAACTGTTGCATGTCTTCGGCGGTCATCATGTTGGCAGCAAATCGCAGGGCAATTCGCTCGAGTCCTTCCATTAATGCGAAGACTTCCGAGACATCGGTCGGCGAGATTGGTGCCACCGTCGCTCCGGAATGCGGAACGTTGATCACCAACCCTTCGGACTGAAGTTGATGCAGTGCCTCACGCACAGGGATGTGACTCACCCCGAGTTGGCGCGAGATATCGTCGATGATAAGACGATCGCCCGGTTGAAACTCGCAGCGCATGATCGAGTTCCGCAACGCCTCGTAGGCCATTTCCTGTTTCGTTCGATGGAGTGGTCGTTCCAGCATCGCTGCCCTTTCCCTGGGCTACTGTGTGTCGTGATCACGGGTCCACCAGCTGGTCCGTGAGGTGAGACGCGTTTTGCGCGCGTCGGGTAAGGAGCAGGATGCCGTCAGAATGAAGACCCGCACAATCATATATAATATACTGCTACAGGGGCACCCTGTACATCGCATGTCGTACCTATTCGATTTTCGGATGGTATTGCTGCAATCTTCCGCACATTCCGACTCCGGGATGATCGCCAGATTCGCCATCACTTGCAGACAACCGAGCGACTTTCAGTTTGTCGATCACGCCTCCCGTCAATGCGTTCAGGCGGTGCCGCGCGTCGGCGCTTGCGGTTTCCGTTCCTGCCTTCAGCAGATCGGACCATTGCCCGAAGAGATGCTGGCGTCGTGCGATTGCCAACCGATACAGCATGTCGAGGTGTCGCTCAGGATCGTCGCTCTGAACCAGTTCCGCAAAGCCCTGCGTCGCAAGATCGCGTCGCCGTTCGGCCGAAAGCAGCCTGCTTGCCTCATCACCCGACGGTAGTTCCGCCGCCTTTGCATAGGCGTTGGCATCGGCCATTACTGCCATCGGAAAGGTGAATACGGCGTCGCCAGCTTCCGGCAATCCCATATTCTGCATGATCGCCAAAATTTCCAGATCGCCGCTGGTGTTGACCAATCGGTGAACGACCCCGGGTTCGAACCAGACGACCCGGCCCGGTTCCAGTTTCTGGGTCGTAAATCCTTCTCGCGAAAACGTGTGCGCTTCTCCTAAGCCACGAGTCGGAACGTAGGCTTCAGCACTCGCCAAATGCAGGTGAGGACTCCCGCCCACGAGTCCGTCCAGACTTGTCGACGTGTAGACCCGGAGATGCGTCAGCCCGACGGCACCTGGGAAATGGTGTGTCGTCATCCTCCGGTCCGTTCGCCAGCGATCCATTTCTGGTACGACTGTTCCGCCTTCTCGCTGGTCCAGACTCCGTTGTGAACGGTTACGCGATAATCGAATCCCAGCGATTTCCCCGATTCCAGCTGCTGTGGTCCTTCGAACAGAAACGCCGCATTCAGGAAGTTCATCGCGGGGTTTCCACCGCCGTACCACGGTGTTGGTGCAGCATCATCGATCGGTCGATCGAAGATAGCGATCCCTCCTGCGCGGTCGGGTCCTCCATCGAATTGTCCGGAGAGATCGCACCATGGTGCGCGGACGCCGGGCGGAAGAGGCTTCTCCGATATCCCGGGCAGCAGGTAGCGATCGATATGCCACATCCGGTTTCCCCGAAAGGAGAGGCCGCTGTATCCACCCCAGGTCGTGAACGGCGTGCGATCAAGTGTCAGGTCGATCGATGCCGTAATCTCCGACCTCCAGTCGAAGGTGTACTCATCCCCTGAGTGCCGCCAGGTGATGCGTCGTACTTCCGTAATCGGGACATCACCTTGCCGATCAATCCACTCAAGTGACATGGTCAGCGTCACAGCGCGATCGTCGACCGAGACCTGTGGTTCGCCGATGATCTTCTGGGTTCCGAACTCGTCGCGCTCTTCCCAGAAGTTGACTCCGTTGACGAACTTGATCGTAAACCAGAGTCCGCGATGCCAAAGGTGATCGTAGGGTTCGACTAGGGCGAGTTCATCTCCCGCCGGTGTCCGCACCGACGAGAAGTGCGGCTTTGGAGTCGACCCATACGTGAAGGTCCAGAGTGGACCGCTCAGCTCTGGCACGGTTAGCGAGATCGACTCGCCATCACGGTGATGTATATCCATGAAGCCCTGGGTTCCTGCCTTGTGCGTGTTGCGAGCTGGCAGACGTACCGCCA
>JBBJOX010000078.1:0-2167 GCA_037724245.1 Thermomicrobiales bacterium
TGGACATTCCCTGAAATGGATCGACACAAACTCGGCGGGATCGATCGCATTCGGGCTGGTCTCCCTCGTGGGAATCGCCGGATCGATCGTCGACTCCGTACTTGGCGCGACACTCCAGGCACGTTTCGTGTGTCCCAATTGCGGTCGGATCACTGAAAATGCTCACCACTGCGGGCAGAATCCAGCGACGCACGTATCCGGGTGGGGCTGGATGACGAACGATGCCGTCAACCTGATCGGCGTTGCCATACCCGCACTGATCATCGTTGTCATTTTGGCAATTGTTGTCTGAGATCGATCCTGCAGCTGGAATTCGGGCGCGGGTCCGGCGCGATAGGGTAAGATCATCGGAGTCCAACGTGATCCCCTCGGTTGGGAATCCGGGAGTTCGCGCGTCGAGTTCGGACATCAGAACGACTCGGGATATGGCAATGCCTGTGACCATATGCAGCCGTAACCATCAGGCGCAATCGAACGTTCCCGGATCGAAGGGTTTGGAGTCGGTGCCATCACGTGGTTGCCAGACGATCGAAGAGTAAGGAATGGGTATGCGCGGAAGCACAACGACTGGACTGACTCTCCTCCCTCGACGCGGCCTTTGGCTCGCCATTCTGGCAATCTTGTCAACACTTTCTCTGGTGTTCGCTCCAGTGGCCACGGCCCAGGACAACGCTACACCTGCTGCCACACCCGAAGCATCTCCATCCGCCGAACCGGCAACCGAAGGCACTCCGCCCGAAATCGAACAGCTTTTCGTATTCGATTTCGAGGAGCTGCCAGCTTCACCGGTCACTATTCGACTGCTTCGAATCACCCTCGAACCGGGAGCCAGCGTTCCGGAGCACACCCATCCCGGGCCTGAGTTCGGCCTGATCGAGGAAGGCGTCCTCTCCGCAACGCCGGTTGGCGACGCAACGGTTTCCCGTGCCGATGGTGGCAGCACCGAAACGGTCGCTGAACCAACCGATCTCAACGTCGGAGACTGGATCCTTTATCCATCCGGTGTTGGGATGTCGTTCAGTAACAACACCGAAAGCAACGTCGTCATTCTCTCCGCAGTCATTCAGCCAGTCGGCGATGGCTCACCGGTCAGCATCGACTACACCGACGATACCCTCGATACCGATCAGGAATCCCGCCAAACTGCCTACGTCGGCGTCAGCTTCGTTGTCCTCGGCGACGGCCTGTTGCGAGAAATGCCGGCCGGCAACGCCACCGTCGCGGTCAACCTTGTCACCCTGACTGCCGGGGCCGCATTCCCGGCCAGCGAAAGTCCGTTGCTGGTCTCACGAATCGATGGCAACCTCTCCTTCACCGTCAACTCCGGTGAGGTTCAGGTCACCCGCTCGGCCCAACAGGCGCTGGCCGCCGCCGCGCCGCCAGATTCCACCCACACCCTCGGCACAGGCGATGCTGCATTCTTCTCGACCGGAGTCGCCAGCGCAGCCCGCGACAACGAGGAAGAAGATGTTTCCTATTACGCACTCACGATCGTTCCAACGTCGGCCCTCGAAACTGAGCCGGCCACCATTACCTTCAGTGATCCGGTCGAACAACCGACACCAGAAGCCGAAGCCACACCAAGTGATGGCACATCCGGAACGGTTGCCGACGGCATACCTGCAGGAACCGTCGTCGTCGCCACCCAGGACAATGTCAATGTCCGGGCCGAAGCATCCGTCGATGCCGATGTCGTCGAGCAGGTCGCCTCGGGTGTCGAACTGACGATCCTGAGCGGTCCGGTTGAGGCAGACGAGTTCACCTGGTACGAAATCGAAGTCAACAGTTCCGGTCTGACCGGCTTCGTCGTCGTGGATTTCATCGCCGAACCCGGTGAGGTAACGCCAGAGGCTGAAGGCACCCCGGAAGCGGTGGAAACCGAGCCAACGGAAGAAGCCGAAGGCACACCAGCACCGCAGCTCGACTTCGCCGAGGGCGATGCCGTCGTCGTCAACGACAATGGCGTCCGCATCCGCACCGAGCCATCGACTGGTGGAGAAATCCTCGACACCGTCGACGAAGGCGAGGAGCTGACCATCGTCAGCGGTCCGGAAGAAGCCGATGAGTTCGTCTGGTACGAAGTCGAATCGGCCGATGGCGCGATCAGCGGCTGGACCGTCGCCGACTTCCTCGACCCAGCCACCACTGAGTAATACCAAGTCAGGCG
>JBBJOX010000078.1:2177-3357 GCA_037724245.1 Thermomicrobiales bacterium
ATTCTCAAGCGAGGGCTCGGGTCAATGACCCGAGCCCTCGTTGTATCTCAAAGCTGTCGTTACATTGTGACTTTGCGGTAGACGCAGAGCGCGTCTCTGCCAAAGACGCGCGTGCGTAACGACGTTTCGTTGTCTCCCGCTATGCCAGGCCGGCGGCGCTCAGCCCCCGCGTCGAGCCCGTTCCGCCTCTACTGCTGCGCGCATCGTTTCCACAGGTGGTTCCACACCCGTCCACAAGGCGAACGATCGTGCTCCCTGGTGAATCAACATGCCAAGACCATCGATCGTGCGCAAACCAGCCCCTCGCGCCGCCCGCAGAAACGCCGTGTCGCGATACGTCAGATCCATCGCCACCGTGCCGGGTTCGACCTGGCCAAAGGAATCCACAGGCAGCGGCAAGGCATCATCGTGCCAGCCCAGCGATGTCGCATTGATCATTAGATCGATCTCACCCAGCATTGAGGGAATGTCGCCAACAGGCAACACCTGGGTTGCGACAGTGCCCAGTTCATCCACCAGACCTCTGGCCCGCTGCTCCGTCCGGTTCGCTACGTAGATCCTCGACACACCAAGCTCACCCAGCGCCACCAGAACTGCCCGCGACGCACCACCGGCACCGAGCAACAGCACTGCGCGCTGAGGTACCGCGGCCGATTCCCGCAAACTAGCGGTGAATCCGTAGACATCGGTGTTGTCGCCGAGCAATCCATTGCCAATCGGAATGATCGTATTGACGGCGCCTACCCGATCCGCCGTCGCCGTCGTCGCATCGACCAGATCGAATACCGATTGCTTGTGTGGCACCGTAACGTTGGCACCCAACACATTCTCGTCACGAACACTGTTGACCCGCGTCATCAACTGATCAGCTGGCGTTGGCCAAAGCTCGTAATGCACATGGATCCCGAGTTCCTGAAACGCCGCATTGTGCATGATTGGCGACAAGGAATGGTCGACCGGGTCGCCAATCACGCCAGCTCGCTTCACTACTCGATCCTTCTCGCTGGTTACTGACACTCTTCGAATTCTGGATTGAATTCGCAGATGTTGACCGTCTGCTCGTCCAGCGTATTTGCAAACACATGTTCGCCGGAGCCGTCGTTTTTCGCGACGAAGAACAGGAATGTTACATCCTCAGGATCCAGCACTGCCTGAATAGAAGCCAGGCCAGGATTCGCGA
>JBBJOX010000078.1:3367-5012 GCA_037724245.1 Thermomicrobiales bacterium
GAATACGTGTCGAATCCGGACGATTTACCTTCCTCGAGCAACTCCGTATCGAGCACCGGCCACCATTCTCCATCTCCCTGGTCGCCGACGTTGTACTGCAGGATAGGATCGGCATCGAGCGACATTCCCTGCTCGATCCGGTTCAGATAGACCGCCGCCACAATCGGACGTTCCGCTGCAACGGCCGCCTCTCGCTCGACGAGCGATGCCAGAGTCACGACCTCGAAAATCGTCAGGTCCTGATTTACCGCTTGCTGCCGCATCTCGGGTGTGAACCGGACATCGAAGTTGGCCAGCATCTGGAAAATCAGATCGTCGGCCGTATCGCCCTCCGGGAGCCGGTATGTGTCAGGAAAGAGAAAGCCTTCGAGACTCGCGTCCTCGGGAACATCGGCCAGAAAATCCCAGTCGGCCCGATTCGCCGGATTCGCCGCCGCTTCGAGAAATGCCTCACTACCACCCGACAGCCCGGCTTCCTCCGCCGCGATCGCGAACTCCTCGACACGCTGCCCTTCGATGAAGGTCAAGGTCAGCGCTTCGGTTGTCCCCTCACTTGCGGTTTCATCTTCGGTTTCCTCATCCTCTGTTCCGGCAACGGTAATCACATCGATGATCTCGTTAACACTCATTCCCTTGCGCAACACATAGGTGCCAGGGTTCAGATCGTCACCGGAAATGCGCATACTTCCCTCGAAGTACCAACTCCAGCGGATCAAATCACGATCGGCCAGCTTCTCCGCTACCGTCCCCGTATCATCTTCTGCAGAAATTGCGATGCGAACTGCCTGCCCCGAGTCTTCGGCGTCAGTCCGCTCCGACCAGAAATCGAAAAAGGCGACACTGCCAACAACCATCATCACGGCTACTACGAGAATACTGGCAATCTTCAGCGTTTGGGTCACGATGCGAATCAACTGGAAACTCCTGAATCGGCCCTCTGTCACAACGAACAGGAATGGCAAAGTGCGCGTCTCAAAATCAATGCAAATCGAATGCCGCAATCCTGCGATCTCCACAGTCGCGACAGGCGCACGCAGGTATTCTAGACGCCCATCCCGGCACCGGCCACCAGCAGGGCAGCATTATGTCACGCGATAGCCTGGTCCTTTCCCCTCTCATCGTTATCGCTGGTCCTACCGCCGTCGGGAAAACCAGTCTCGCGCTCGATCTGGCCCAACAGGTCATCGCCGAACTCATCAATGCCGATTCTCGATCGTTCTATCGCGGCATGGATATCGGCACGGCGAAACCAACGGCGGCGGACCGCGCCATCGTGCAGCACCATCTGATTGACATCCTCGAACCCGCCGATGAGATGTCGCTTTCCCGATTCCAGAAACTGGCTTTCGACGCGATCGATCACGTTGCAGCAAGTGGTCGGCTGCCGTTCCTCGTCGGAGGAACCGCCCAGTACCTGAACGCCGTAGTCGAAAACTGGATCATCCCCCAGGTCGCGCCCGACACCGCCTTCCGTGAGGCAATGGAGCAGCGACTGCTGAACGATGGCGTGAACGTGCTGCTCGACGACCTCCGCCAGATCGATCCGGATTCTGCTCAGCGCAGCGGTCCCAACCCGCGCCGGATCATTCGCGCTCTCGAGATCCACCGTGCCACAGGGAAGCCAATGTCCGAGCTTCAGGGCAAA
>JBBJOX010000078.1:5022-10704 GCA_037724245.1 Thermomicrobiales bacterium
GCCCTCCTCGATACTCTGCCCTGGAGTTCGAACTCTGGTTACCGCGCGATGTTCTGCACCGGAGAATTGCCGATCGGGTCGAAAGCATGCTGAATTCCGGATTCGTCGAGGAAGTACGCTCGCTCCTCACCAACGGAATCGATCCTGCCCTGCCAGCGTTCAGCAGCATCGGCTATCGCGATGTCGCGTCGTTTATCCGTGGAGAACAAACGATCGAAGCGACGAAAGACTCGATCGTCCATCACTCGAATCGGCTGGTTCGCCATCAGCAAACCTGGTTCCGCAAGAATCCCCGGATGATCCGGCTGGATCTGACCGATCCCCTCGCTCCTGCCCTCGCCCTGCAGCACATCACCGCCCACGTCAACCACTCCGATGCAGCTGTTGCGAATGAGTCTTAGTCTCAGGAATGGGGCAGGGTATACTTCATGCATTGATTTCTGGAGCGTCCACAGGCTTGAATGGCCGACGCTGCAGTCGCTCCAATCAGCCGCGAAAGGCCTCACTTCGTGACCCAAACAACATCACCCGCCAGCAACCCGGCACACTACGAGCACTATGCCCATCCCGAAGTTCTCGTCAGCACCGAATGGCTGGCCGACCATCTCGAAGATCCGAACGTGCGGGTCGTCGAATCCGATGAGGACATCCTGCTCTACGAAATCGGCCACATTCCCGGAGCTGTCAAACTCGACTGGGAATCGCAGATGCAGGATCAGGTCAAACGCGATTTCGTCGACAAGGCCGGTTTTGAAGGTCTTGCTTCGGAACGCGGCATCTCCAAGGACACAACCGTAATCTTCTATGGAGACAAGAACAACTGGTACGCCACCTACGGTTTCTGGCTCTTCAAGTACTTCGGCCACAAGGACGTTCGCGTTCTCGACGGCGGTCGCGCCAAGTGGGAGGCCGAAGGTCGCGAATACACGCGTAAGCCGTCGGTCTATCCGGCCGTAACCTACACCGCAGCAGAGCCAGACGATTCGATCCGGGCCTACCGCGATCAGGTTCGCGCTGTCGTTGCAGCCGGCGATACTGATCTCGTCGATGTCCGCTCTCCCCAGGAGTACACCGGCGAACTGCTGCACGCGGTTGGGTATCCACAGGAGGGAGCGCAACGGGCCGGTCACGTCGCCGGCGCCCGCAACATCCCCTGGGGTCAGGCTGCTCGCGCCGATGGGACATTCAAACCCGTCGAGGAACTGAGTTCGCTCTACGGGGCGGAAGGCATCACCGGATCTCGCGATGTCGTCGCCTATTGTCGAATTGGTGAACGATCTTCCCATACCTGGTTCGTCCTGACCTACCTTCTTGGATATGACAACGTCCGCAACTACGATGGATCGTGGACCGAATGGGGCAGTCTCGTCGGAGTTCCGGTCGAAACCGGGAATCCTCCGCTCAAGAAGTAGGGTCAGCATGGATCGCCAGGAATACATCGAATACTTGCTCGATCATTTCGAGAATCCGCGCAATCGGCACCGGATGGAAGATGCGGATGTCCAGTTGGGCGGCGGCAATCCGGGGTGCGGGGATCTGATCACCATGTACCTCAAGGTCGACGACGACCAGCGCATCACCGATGCCAGTTTTGTTGGTGAGGGCTGCACGATCAGTCAGGCCGGAGGTTCGATCATTTCCGAAATGATTGTCGGGATGACAACTGCCGAAGTCCGCGAACTCGGTGCGAAAACGATGATGGAGGAAATGGGTGAGGACGTCGTCAAGAGTCGCGTTCGCTGCGCCACCCTCGCCATCGGCACCGTTCAGGCCGCCATCACCGCGCTCGAGCAGGACAAACGGCGCACGCTACACGGCCTCGAACCGGAAAACCGCGTCGTCACCGAATTCTCCAACTAGATGTTCAGTCGGCGGTCGATTTCTCGATTCGACCGCCGCGCAACTATCGTCCCGCGACGCGACTGGGTAATCGGAAACTCTGCTTCCGCGCAGTTTTCACCCTGCCACATCCACCAAATATTATCCGCGTAGAAGTCGTCCTGTGTGGCGACTTCGTGCCGCGCAACCTTACCACCGTGCCCTGCGTCGCGATTCCATTCGACCAGACGCTTCCCCGGACGTTCCGTTCATACACCGACCTCGTTAACCGCCCTCAACAGGCGCTACCCATGCTACGATCTATCAATAAGAATAATTCAGCCTATTAGTTAGATCCCTTTTCAACACCTTGCATCCAATATTCCCGATCAAGCCTGTGCGTCCAAAAGACAACCTGACAATACCTTCCGCGTCCCAGCGTATCGGAGGAAGTGTGGATCGATCCAACAACATCGCGATAGCTCACCCTGCAACATTCCGCAAACAGGTGCGCGAACTTGCCCTCTGCGCTGCCTGGCATGGCGGACTGACCCGTTCGCTGGTCGATACCAGCGGTCGCTCGGTCAACGTCGTCTTCCCGGGGCAGTGGTCCCACGGATTCGGACCGGATTTCAGCAAGGCGATGATCGATATACCCGGGATTGGTCTCCTGACCGGTGCCGTCGAACTCCATCACAACGCCAGCGACTGGATCAACCACGGTCACCACCTCGATCCCCGCTATGCCAATGTCATCCTCCACGTCGTCAGCAAAACAGATCTCACTGAAACCCGAACCGTTATCAACTCGGTCATCCCGATGGCATTGCTGAGCATTCCCGACGAAATGCTGTTCCGGATCGATGCCCGATTGCCGGATATCTGGTCGGACCTCGGCGGCGATGTCTGCGCCGAAACGCTCGTCGACACGCATCCGGAGATCATTCGAACCACGATTCACCAATTGGGTGATCGTCGGCTGGACGAACGGGTGACCCGGATCGAAGGCGATTTGCAGATCGAATCGCCCCATGATCTGCTGACACGGCTTCTCTTCGATGCACTTGGCTACAGCGAGAACCGAGTCCCGATGCAGCAGCTGGCGAATGCACTGAATCAACTGCACTGGTCGCAGCGGCTGGCTGCCTGTCCGCATCCGGATCGACTCGTCGAAAGTCAGTCAATGATCTTCGGCCTCGCCGGGTATTTGCCCTTGTCTCCAGGCGATGCGCATCTCGCCGGATTGAAACCGGAGGATATCCTCAACATCGAGCGTCGATGGCACATCGTAGCGAAGTCGATACTGGAGGATCCGATACCGGCGACGAGCTGGGTCCGGGCCAGAACCCGACCGGCGAACCACCCCGCCACGCGGCTCTCGATCGCCAGTCGCCTGCTCGTTGCACTCTGCAACGATCCGGTCGGAGATGTGATTCAGGCAGTCAGCGAATCCGGGGACATCGTTGCCTGGCTGCAGCACCTCGCTGCCGAAGCCGGTACGCCCCCGCTCGGGACAAGCCGCGCTCGAACGATTGTCGCCAATGTGATGCTGCCTTTCGCCCTCGCCATGGCCCGGCAGCAGCGCAGTCTGCCGCTCGAAGAGGCAGCGGCCACGATCTGGCAGCAACTCTCGATGTCCGAATGGAGCCGACCGGCCAAACGAGCCATGCACCAGGTGGCGGGAAGTTCGTCACTCCGA
Source organism: Thermomicrobiales bacterium (assembly GCA_037724245.1). Classification (GTDB taxonomy): domain Bacteria; phylum Chloroflexota; class Chloroflexia; order Thermomicrobiales; family UBA6265; genus JBBJOX01. Next base: position 8,540 of record JBBJOX010000078.1, read on the forward strand.
GGGCTTGGCGAACGCGGACACCAGGGGCTCCTCAAACTCAATCACGATTTCTGTTCGCCGCGTCGCTGCTTCGAATGCCCCATTGCCGAAAACGTGGTTCGGCAGAATCTCAGGAACCCGCGACACTGAATCCGGTGTCGGACCATTCCGTGCTTCCGACATAGACCGTGTCGCCGCTCGACAATGACGGATCGAGCGCCGCTGCAACGACCGCCGCCGCGAATTCCTGAACCGTCGGCAGGCTTCCGGCCTCTTCCCGACGCGATGAAATAACTCCTGGTCGTACCCGATCCAGCAACTTCGGTGTGATCGACCCTTCGAGCAAATCGCCACTGACCACGATCAGCGATACGTTGTGCTCCGAAAACAACGGCAACAATTCTCGCAAGGCAACCTCGCCGGCGTGTTTGCTTTCGGCCACAACATCGTATTCGGGCACACCCGGTTTTTTTCCGAAGAAGTGAGCCAGATGGCTCGTCACGAATACGATGCGACCACCGGCCTGGATCAACGGCAACGCCAGGCGGGCTGCCTGCACCTGACTGTCGCGGTTGAGCACCATCCCGTAATCTGAGGCAACATCCTTTTCGAGACCGCCACTGGCATTCAGCACCAGCACATCGAGACCACCAAACGTCGCCGCGATACTAGCCATCATTGCCGTCACCGCGGCGGCATCGGTCATATCTGCCTCGACCAGCAGTGCTTCCCTGCCGGCCTTGCGAACTGTTTCCGCAACCAGTTCCGCCCGCCGAACCTTGCTCCGGTAATTGATCGCCACGTCGTAACCGCGCTCGGCAAATCCTCGAGCTGATTCCGCGCCAACACCGCGCGATGCGCCAGTTACCAGTACCGTTTGTCCCTGAGTACTCATCACAACCTCATCCCGATCAGTCATCCTGATAGATCGATGCTTCATCGACATTATAAAATAGCGTGCGACGTCGATTGACCGCCGTTTGCGTTTCCCGGCCGGAGACACCCTGTCGCCGCAGCACGTGGCGGACGAATTCGAGTCCCGCCTCGAATTCCGGTTGCACAATCTCCGAGGCACCCGAATCGCGAAGTTCACCGACTTCACCCAGCTGCGTTGCCCGGGTAATAATATCGACTCCCGGGTTCAGTCGCCGCGCCATTCGCGTCGTCCCCATCGCTGCCAGCAGATTCGGCGTCGTCACGGCAATCGATCGTGCGTCCACCGCACCGGCCCGACGAAGCACTGCTTCCGATGCACTGTCTCCGTAGTGCGTGATGATCCCCTGCGAACGCAAGTCACGGGCGATCGCCGAGTTGATTTCGATCACCACAAACTGAAGCCCACGCCGCGTCAGCGCATCGCCGAGCGTTCGGCCAACCCGTCCGTACCCGCAGATGATGACGTGGCGGCGCAGATCTTGATGCTCCACATCGTCCGGAAGAACCGAGCGTTCGCGGCCCGGAATACCGGGAAGCGCTGCTGCCACCGGAGCCAGGAGCGGACCAAGATTAATCAGGAATGGCGCGATCAGGATCGATCCCAGCGCCGCGGTCACGATTAGTCCGTACTGATCGCGACTGATGATCTGGTCATCCAGACCGACTCCCGCCAGCACAAAACTGAACTCGCCGATCTGCGCCGTCAGCAATCCTGCCATCGTTGCGGTCGCCGGATTGACACCTGCAGTCAGGAATCCGGCTCCGGAAATCAACGTTTTCCCAATCACCAGTGCCAGTACCACCGCTGCCACCTGCACCGGTTGTTCCATCAGCAATCCGGGATCGAGCAGCATTCCCAGCGACACGAAAAAGAGAGTTGAAAAAAGATCGCGCAGGGGGATGATCTCCGACAGCACCTGGGCATCGAAGTCGGACTCCGAAACGACCAGACCAGCCAGGAAGGCGCCGAGCGCGAACGAAAGTCCAGCTTCATGACTGGCGTAGGCCGTCCCCAGCGCAATCACCACAATCGTCAACAGGAACAGTTCGCGCGATTGCGTCCGCGCAATCCGTTCCAGAATCCATGGCACCACGCGCACACCCACGAACGCAACCAAAATCAACGCCAATGCGGCCAGCCCAAGTGAAAGCGCCAACTTTGCCAGCAGGTTGTCTTCCGACGTCGTCAGCAATGGCAGAAGTGCAATCAACGGCACCAGACTGAGGTCCTGAATCACTCCCATGCCAAA
>JBBJOX010000079.1:0-5685 GCA_037724245.1 Thermomicrobiales bacterium
GTTTGAGAACATAGTATTCGAGACCGGTCAGGGGCTATTACCCTGGCCGGTTTCGTTGTCTCCGGTTCGATATCGATCGGAGCCGGATTTTTTGTATGCATCAGATAGTGGGTCTGAAGGTTTGGTCCTTATTCATGGGCCGCAACAGGAACATTTGGACAGACGCGAGCATGACGTCATCGACACTGAATTACGCACAGGTGCGACGTTGAGGTCCGGGGTTTCAGGTCTAGGTTGAAGATCGATCGCCTACCGAGGGGCGCTGCCTTCGCCGAGGAGGCGGACTGCAATCAGGAACCCGGCCGAGAGCGCCATCAGGATGCTGGAGAGAGCAATGGCTGCCCCAAGATCCCCGGCACCGAATCGCTCGTAGATCGCGAGCGGCATGGTTTGAGTGACACCTTCACGGTTTCCGGCAAACATGATCGTGGCGCCGAACTCGCCAAGGGCTCGGGCCCAGGCCAGAACGGCACCGGCGATCAGGCTCGATCGGCTCAATGGCAGGGTGACTCTCAGAAATACACGGATTGGCGTGGCTCCGAGATCGGCGGCGGCTTCCTCCAGCGAACGTTCGATTTTGAGGAACCCCGACCGGGCCGTTCTCACGAAGAATGGAGCCGAGACGAAGATCTGGGCCAGAATCACGGCCGTTGTCGAGAAGCCAATCGTGATCCCCGCTCGATCCAGCCACTCCCCAAACACACCACGACGCCCGAACGCTGTCAGCAAGGCGATACCGGCCACAGCTGGCGGCAGGATGATCGGCAGATCGATCAGCGTATCGAGCAGGCGCATCGGGCGGGAACGATGTCGGGCCAGAACCCAGGCCAGTGGCGTCCCGAAGAGCACGATGGCAATCAGGGCGACGGTGGAACTCCAGAGACTGAGGATCAACGCCTCGGCGAGGACGTCGCGCGTTTCCTGGCGGGCAAAGGCATCCCGTGAATCGACCGCACGCCAGAGAAACGTCGCGACCGGTGCCGTCAGCAGAACCAGTCCAAGCAGACCAATGCCGAGCATTCCTGAATCAAATGCAGATCGGCGTTTGGCAACCGGCCCGGTTGCGGCCATGGTGTCTACCCTGCGCTGGTGAATCCGTAGTCGAGCAGCGTCTGCTGACCATCAGCGGTCAGTATGTAGGAAATGAACGCGTCGGCGAGGGCTGCGTTGCCACCGGTGACGGGAGCGATCGGATAGACGGCAGTGGTATTGATAGAATGCGGAAACTCGATGACGTTGATTTCGGCACCTGCCAGAGTAGCGGTCACGGCATCGCTGGCATAAACGATCCCGGCGTCGGCTTCGCCGATCTGCACTTTCGCCAGTACGTTGCGGACATTCTCTTCCTCGGAAACGATGTTGTTTCCGACTGTGGCGATGAAATCGTCATCGCCGGTACAAATGGCGTTGCGCGCGTATTGACCGGCCGGGACCTCAGCGCCGGCCAGCACGAGCAGCAGATCGTCGTTTGCCAGATCCTCGAACGATGTGACGTCGGCAGGGTTATCGAAGGGTGTGATGATGACCAGGCGATTGCCGATGAAGTTGGCGGCATCGCCGGAGATGACGCCGGCGTCGATCGCGTTCGCCATCGATCCGGTACTGGCCGTGGCGAGGACGTCGGCTTCAGCGCCTTCCGTCAGCTGGGTGACGAGCGTTTGGGAGCCGGCGGTCTCGACGACGATATCGAGCCCCGGGTTGGCGCTTTCCAGGTTTGTCTCGATCACGGTGAAGCCATCCACGAGGGACGCTGCCGCGAACACGGTCATCGACCCACCTTCTTCCGGGAACGGAATCTGCTCGGGTACTGGAGTACCCTGTGGCGTTTCGGCGGGTGCGACCGATGGCGTTGCCGGAGCACAGACGATATCGACTGCGCCGGCTACTGAAGGCAGGGCAATCAGCGATCCGAGTGTGATGACCAGAAGCAGAATGCCGCGAACCAGATGAGACAGCGGATTTTTTAACACGATACGTTTCTCCCGTGAAGTTGGATATTCAATCGTTGACTAGCATGTATCGTATTCGAACGCCCTGTGGTGAGCAATCCATAAGAAGCGGATGCGGTGTTGGCCTGTTGTACTGGTCATCTGGATAGCGCAACGTGACGGCACGTTGGTCGCGGGGATACCAACAGGAGAAGTACAGCATGGCGAGCTACGCGTTCGACAAAGAAAACCCGGAGTCTGATTTCCGGAGTCGCTTGGCCGAGCGCGGTCTTGGTCGAACAAAAGCCGTCGGCCTGACCTGGCTGGCAACGGTGGTTGGGTGTCTGATCGTGTTGGCAATCAGTGTGGCTGCCGGCGTGAACTACGGCCTGGCCGATGATGAAGTCTGGTCGAGCCTTGGGATTGGAGTTCCGTTTATCGTTACAGTCACGCTTCTGCCCGGGATGATTCTGGCAGCAGTGCTGTCGCTCAAGTGGCCACGAATGCTCGACATCGCGATCGTAGCGGGGCCGGTTCTGGCGTTGCTGACGATCATTCTGTCGTTCTTACCAGACCTCAGCCTTGGGAGTTCGATCTCGTTTGGACTGATGCACGTGGTAGCCGCGCCAATCATGTTCGTTGGATTGAATCTGATCAAGCGCCGGGACGAATGGTCCCGGCGCTAGGCGGTTGATATACCTGCGAGAAGAATGGCGAAGGCAGGAGCAGTCCGTGACGGAAGATGCTGCTTCAGATTTTAGGTCACAGACAAGCTGGGACACTACGGATTGCATTGCAGATCGAGGAGCCATTGGCGGGCGGCGCGGTTTTGGCTGATGCGCAGATCGTGGACATGCTGGCGGAATGGCAGATCCGGATCCTCGCTGTTGAGTGCGTTGCGCTGCTGCTCCAGCGAGGCGATCAGGTTATCGATGACTGAGTATTGCGCCTCGACCAACTGGTCGACCTGGTGCGGAGCTAGCCGTTCCATCAAGTACAGCTTGACCAGAAACTCGAGCCGAAGCTCGCGCGTGGCACGAACTGGTTCGGCGAGCCAGGTCGTCAGGGACGCTTGTCCGACATCGGTGATGATGTGCATCTGGCGATCGGGTCGCGATGCCTGACGCTCGACAGTGGTGATGAGCCAACCACGGGTTGCCATCGACTTGAGATGGTGATAGAGCATGCCCGGCTCGATGCGAATGATGTCGGCAAGGGCGCCATCGGCGAACCGTTTGATGAGATCGTAGCCGTGGACCCCATCGTCGCCGGATTCGGCGAGCAACCCGAGCAGGGCATGTTCGGCGGTCCGCGTTTGCGCAGTCGATGCCTTTCCGCGGCGAGACGCCGGACGCTTGGCCGCCACGATCAGTTCGCCATTCCAGCCAGGGCAAGGTCGGTTTCTGCATCTTCCGGGGCAGTTTGACGCGGGAGAATCCGAACGCGGGAGACACGAAGCCCGTCGAGTTCGGCAACTTCCAGCACTTCGCCATCGGGAGCGGTGATATTGTCACCGATTTGTGCCTGGCGACCGAGTACGAAGAAGACGTAACCACCCAGTGTTTCAACGTCGTACTCTTCGGTATCGAGATCGATTCCGTAGACTTCGCGCAATTCGGCCAGGCCCATCAACCCGTCGAGGTTCAGCTCACCTTCTGGAGTTGGCGCCCGATTGACCGCTTCCGGATCTACTTCATCCTGAATGTGCCCGATCAGGTGTTCGACGATGTCCTGCAAGGTCACGATGCCGGCTGTTCCGCCGTACTCATCGATGACGACGGCGATTTGGGTGTGACTCTCGCGCATCGAAGTCAGCACTTCGGTGGCAGGGACGTTCTCCGGAACGACCATCGGTTCGGTCATGTAGTCGCGAATGTCGAAGGGGTCACTTGTCTCCTCGTTGCCATTCTCGTTCCGACTCTGGGCATGATCGAGGAAGACCGAGAGCAGGCGCTTGGTCTTGATGATGCCGACCATGTGGTCTGTGTCGCCGTCGTAGACAGGTACGCGAGCGAAGCTGGAATCCTTGGCCAGCTGCACAATGTCTTCCAAAGAGGAATCGATCGGCAAAGACGTGACCTCGGTCCGAGGCACCATGACGTGCCTGGCTTGCAGATCGTTTAGCGAAAAGGCACGCCCGACGAGGTCGTGGGATGCCTGATTGACGAGACCGGCTTCCCGGCTGGCGCTGAGCGAGAGCAGCAACTCATCGGCCGACTGCACGGTGGCGTGCCCACCCGTCGGCTCGAACCCGAGAAGCTTGACGACCTGATTGCCAACAAAGTTCAGCGCCATGATGATCGGGCGGAATATCTTCAAGAAGATATGAATCGCCGTGGATACGGCAAGGGCGGTTTCCTCCGGCCGCTGCAGGGCCAGACTCTTGGGCGCAAGTTCTCCGATGACGATGTGGAGCGAGGTCACGATGGAGAAGGCAACGATGAATGAAATCGTGTGCCGCAAACCGGAGCCGACTTCGAAGGGCAGGGCGTTGATCGCCGGTTCCAGCAGGTGGGCAATTGCCGGTTCACCGATCCAGCCGAGGGCAAGGCTGGCAATCGTGATGCCCAGCTGAGTGGCGGCGATGTAGGTATCGAGGTGGTTGATCCGATCGAGCACAGATTCGGCTCGTCGATTTCCAGCCGCAGCGAGATGCTGAATTCTGGTCCGTCGAACGGAGACCAGCGCGAATTCGGTTGCGACGAAAAATCCGTTCAAAAGCACAAGGATTATGACGGCGCCGATGCCCGCCAAGGATCCAAGTAAGCCGGTACTAATGGGAGCCTCCATAACCTGGGACGTGCGACGATGCTGGCACGGCCAGCTCCACAAACTCCAGCGGCTCGACAGACCCGAAAACGGGAGACTATCAAACCGCGTCGTCGCGTTTCGATTCCTACCATAGTAGGGGATAAGCGATCGAACCTCCACCGCGGTCTGTACTTCCGGCATGGTCGGACTCCCAGGCCCGCGACCGTGCCCCGGCATTCCGCTTCCGGGTGATCTCTGCTAGCATATCCAGTGACTTACGAACATACAGTAGACACCCTATGATGATCGACGTTTCAGGCAAGGGAAATGCGATGGCGAACAGAAAACCGCGACCAGTTTCGATGATGGAGGGGGATCCCTTTCTGGCCGAATTGTTTTCCTCCCAGGTGCGTGCCGATGTGCTGGTGTGGCTGTTCTCGCATCGCCAGACGGCGGTTTCCCTGACCGAGCTGGCGAAGGCACTTGGTTTGGCGATCAGCAGCGTGCAACATGAGGTCTACAAGCTGGAACGCCTTGAACTGATCGTCGGCCGGCGGGATGGCAATTCGCGACGCTACCGCCTGACGTTGGATCAGCCGATGACATTGGCACTGGAACGTCTCATATACTCGGCGATGGGGCTCGAAACTGCCTTGCAGGCCGTGCTTTCGGATACGCCGGGTCTTGTCTGGTCGACGGTTGCCACACCCTCGCGAAATACCCTGACCTCGGCCGTGCTGGTGCTCGTTGGCAAGCTGGAGCTGGATTCTCTGTCGTCCATACAGACACGGGTTGCCACGGTGCTCGATGTGGCAGAAAACAGGATCTCAACGTCGTTTCACTCTGAGGAAGTCTGGCGACAGCATCAGCAGGGCGACTATCCGCTGATCCAGCGGCTGAAGCAGCTGGATACGCTGACGATTTACGGAGACATTTCATGAGTCAGGGAAATCTGCTTGTCGGTCAATCAGGTGGAGCGACTGCCGTGATCAACGCCAGCCTCGCC
>JBBJOX010000079.1:5695-10673 GCA_037724245.1 Thermomicrobiales bacterium
CGCAGGAGTGATCGAGGCGGCAGTCGAATCGCCGGAGTTCAATCGGGTTCTGGGGATGCGGGGTGGAATCGAGGGTGCGCTGCGGGGCGAGATTCAGGACCTTACCGATTTGCCGGCGGCCCGCATCGAAGGCTTGCGCCGAACCCCTTCCTCAGCCTTGCAAACAGGCCGCTACAAACTGCAGGACAGTGATCTGGAGCCACTGCTGGCGCGACTGACCGAACAGAACGTGACGGCGATGGTCTTCATCGGCGGAAACGATTCGGCTGATACGACGCATCGTCTGGCAGCGTTTGCAGAAGCGCAGGGGCATCCACTGCGGGTGGTTCACGTTCCGAAAACAGTCGATAACGATCTGGTCGGAACCGACCATTGCCCTGGGTTCCCCTCATTGGCCCGGGTGATGGCCAATGTGGTTCGCGATGCAACGTTCGACACGCTGGCCGCTCCGGATCTCTATCCGGTCAAGTTCATCGAGTCGATGGGTCGCGATGCGGGCTGGGTCGCGGCATCGGGAACGCTAGGTTTCCCTGTCAGCGAATGGGATCTTCTGCCACTGGTCTATCTTCCTGAACGCCCGCCCGAAAGTGTCGACGTCATCGTAGATGCTGTGGCGGCCGATGTCGCGAACCGGGGATGGTCGGTGGTGGTAATTCCTGAAACCCTGCGTGATCGATCGAAACGCCACCTTGGCGGCGAGATTCCAAACTGGGTCGACCAGTTCGGACATGCCTACTTTCCAAGTGCCGGCGAGGCATTGGCGCGGTTGACCAACGAGCGCCTCGGATTGCGGGCCCGCTATGAAAAGGTGGGTTCATGGGCGCGAATGTCGATGTCGATGATTTCCGAAACAGATCTTGAGGAAGCAGGAGAACTTGGGCGAGCGGCCGTGCTGGCGCTGGCGGCCGGGGAAACCTCGGTCATGATGGCGTTACGGCGTCGTGCTTCGGGGCCATATCTGTGTGAGATCGAGTCTGTGCCGGTGGTGTCCGTGGCGAATCAGGTGCGGCAACTTCCTTCGACTTTCCTGACGGACGACGGCAAAGGTGTGAGCGCGCTCTTTTCGTCGTATGCTTATCCCTTGCTCGGACCGAATCCGGTCCCTGCCTATATCCGACTGTAGGGTCGGAAAGCGGCGCGGCACCGATACAGTCAACTCGGACACGCCGCCTGAGAACAACACGAGGAGAACAAGGTGAGCGAAAGTTCGCCAGCATCCGCACCGTCCAAAGCCGATGCCACTCTGTGGCAGATTGAACCGGGAGCCAACGTTGTTGGGTCCTGTGGCCACAAAATCGGCGAAGTGATGGATGTTCAGGAAACATATTTTGTCGTGGAGCAGGGATTCTTCATCTGCCACGATCTCTACATCCCAAAAGACGCGATTTCGAGCCTCGACCGGCATGGAATCCACCTTCGCGCCAGCAAGTCTGACGCCAAGCATTCGGACTGGATCGTCGAACCGATCGATTCCGGCGATGACGCTGCTCATACGTCCTGAGTGCAGCGGCAACCGACATGCCTTGAATACGCGACCGCCCGATTTCGGGCGGTCGCGTTTGACTTATGATGGTGGATGACTGGCTGGAACGTGCAGTTGCATCAGACAGGCCCCATCCATGCGGAATCTCCTCGGGCGTCTCAACGCCAGATCAGCCGAAGACGTTCAGCGGATTGCCAGATTTTGGCAGGTACCGCTTTCCGGCGATCGTGGCCGACAGATTGGTTCACTCTATCGGACAATGAGCGACATCCGGGCCGCGCGCTCGGTGATCGAACGCCTCGATGCCGATTCAATCCGGGTGATTCGGGAGCTGACATCCTCGAACGAGGGATCGCTGCCTCTGGCCGACATTGCCAAACGGACCGAACTAACAGAGGAAGAGGCCAGAGCGGTAGCCGTTCGCCTCTTCCGCGCCGGAATTCTGGCGCGGGAAGGCGACAGTCAGGAACTTCCTGTTGGCGTACTACCCAGACTTTTCCTGCCCAGAGAGTTGGGTCTCGTGTTCCGCCGCGTACAGGACGAGATCGATGCCGGTGATTTGAGCGGCAGTCCGATTCGCGTGCTCCTGCAGGTTCAGGACACGTTCAGTCTCGAGGAATCGGCTGCCCGCTGGGGTATCAATGTCGTTCCCGGTTTGCGAAATCGCGATGAACTGATCGGGCAAATGCTGCGGCAGATGACCGCCGATCGCATCAAGCGACTGGTCGCTGCCCTGCAGCCGGATGCGCGACGTATCTGGGACGTCATGCAAGCACGGAGTTTGGGTGGCACCCTGCTGCTGGAAACCGTGCTGGATGACGCAGGTCTGGTCGAGGCGACTAACGCCGATCGCCTGGCCAGCCGGATTCGCGATGCGCTGGACGAGCTGGAAACCAGTCTGCTGGTTCTCCATACCTACGACCGGGAAGGGCGCCGGAGTCTCTTTGTTGCCAGCGATATCGTGCAACCGGAAGTGGCACCGACCACGGTTCCCTTGCGGCCTCTGATCCCAATCGATCCTGCCGAGATCGTCCCGGCGGCACCGATTCATCCGCATGCCCTGGCCTGGGATCTGCTGACAGTCCTGCGGGAAATAGCGAATCACGGTGCTCCAATCTGGGTGCCTGGCGAGGTCATTTCCCGAAGCTGGCAGCGTCGTTTGAACGGACGCCTCTGGCTCGGCGGCGAGGACTTGCCTCCGGAGGGATATCTCGGTTTCCTGTTGCAACTGGGGTTATCGGTGGGATTGCTGCAGCGGAGCGCGCCACCGCCAGGTACACATCCGGATCGCCATGCCCTCGTACCGCTGGTGTCCCCGATGATTCGCGAGTGGAGGGGTCGGAGCTTTGCCGAGCAGAGTTTGCGGCTTCGCAGTGTCTGGTTGTCGAGCGATTCCTGGATCGAGGCGCGGGAACGGGGAGATGTCGAAGTCTGGGGTCCCGACTGGCGCGGCTTCCGCCGAAAGTTGCTGGAATCAGTCGCCGATATGGAGCATTCACACTGGTACCTGTTGCGTGATCTTGCCGACCGACTGGCCGAAACCGATCCGGCGCTCATCGGAACGTCGATGACCGTCGCCTCATCCCGGGCCGTAACCCAGCCAGACGATGAAGGTGCCGGACGAGTAGCGGCAACGGCCCAGGTGATTCGGATGGAGTTCGAAACGGCGTTGTCATGGTTTGGTTTCGTCGAGCGTGGCCAAATGCAGCGAAAAGGTCTGGCCATACAGGTATCGGAACGCGGTCGGGACACTACGCAGCAGCCCGATGTTGCAGCTCCGGATGTCGAAACCAGCGGAGCGGCGCTGGCGGTGGCCGAAAATGGCACGGTGACGGTGCTACGACCGCAACCGCTGCACATCTGGTCGATGTCGGCATTTGCCGATCTGGAGCATCTCTCGGATGAGCCAGTATTTCAGCTCCGACCAGGATCGGTTGGTCGTGCGATCAGTGCCGGATTCGATCTGGAGCAAATCGTGACCTATCTGGAACGGCACTCCGGCACCGAGTTGCAACCCGGCATGCGCACGTCGCTCAAGGAGTGGACCGCCGGTTTCCGACGGGTGCGCATGCAGCGGAGTGTGGTTCTGACTCCGGATGCAGGGACATCGCTCGAGGCGTTGACCCGGGTTGCTCAGGAAGCAGGACTCGAGGTCATGGCCAATTCCGCTACGGGTGAATCGGTGCACGCAGTCTACCCCGGAGCGGATGCAGACAGTGCCGCGGCGGAGGAACGCCTGTTGGCGGCCTTGCGCACGGGTGGCTTTCTCGGGCAATGGTCGGCCAGCCCGAAGCCGAAATCCGGCACTTAGGGCACGGTATACTGAGCGTCGCTGCGGTTCACGTACCAGTCCGCGTCCATTTCCCTGTGATCCGTACCGCCAGTCTCAGGACTGCGGAAGCGTCATGCAGGTTCCCGGAGGTCTCTTTCATCATGTCGGACCCCAGTTCCGCCACTCATTCCTACCACGTCCCACCACCGATTCCGCAAGGCATGACGGGTGTGCGCGTCCGTTTTTCTCCCAGCCCAACCGGATCGCTTCACATTGGCGGTGGCAAAACCGCGATGTACGACTATCTCTTCGTCAAGGGCCAGGCTCAACGCCTCGGGATCGATGGCGCGTTCATTCTTCGAGTGGAAGACACCGACCAGAAGCGATATGTCGAGGGCGCCGTCGATGGCCTGATCGACGGCTTGCGCTGGCTTGGGCTGGATTGGGACGAAGGTCCCGATGCCGGTGGTGATTACGGTCCTTACGTACAGAGCGAACGCACGAAACTGTATCAGGATGCGGCGGAATGGCTGCTGGAGCAAGGTCGAGCCTATCGCTGTTTCTGCTCACCCGAACGGCTAGCCGAGGTGCGGGAAGCATTCCAGGCCAAGGGTTTGCCACCGGGATACGATCGCAAATGTCGAGATCTGACAGCGGACGAGGTTCGAGAGCGAACTGGCAACGGCGAGACCAGCGTCGTCCGGTTCCGGATGCCGCTGGATGGCGAAACCCGGGTTCAGGATTTGCTGCGGGGCGAGATTCTCTATCAGAACTCGACGCTCGAAGATCTGGTGCTGCTCAAGTCGGACGGGTTTCCGACCTATCACCTGGCCAATGTTGTCGACGATCACGCGATGGCGATTACGCACATCTTCCGGGGTCCGGAATGGATTCCGACGGCACCGTTGCATATACAGCTGTATCAGGCGTTCGAGTGGGATCCGCCTATCTTCATTCACGTACCACTGATTCTGGCGCCCACAGGCGGCAAGCTGAGTAAACGGCATGGCTCGGCTTCGATCGACGATTTCCGAACCGGTGGATATCTGCCGGAAGCATTGCTGAACTACCTTGCCTTGCTTGGCTGGAGCCTCGATGGCGAAACCGAGATTTTCTCGAAAGACGATTTGCTCAGGCATTTTAGTGTCGAGCGAATGAGTGCCTCGCCGAGCACGTTCAATCGGGAAAAGCTCGACTGGTTGAATCAGCAGTGGATCAACCAT